>DATNNU010000028.1:0-2942 GCA_035601675.1 Steroidobacteraceae bacterium
CGGCGCGCTTCGTGAGCTTCTCGCCGGCGCCCATCTCCAGTTCTTCGAGCATCGAGGCCGGAAACACGCCCTTGTCCTGGATATAGTGCCGGTAGACGAAAACCGGCACGATCAGCGCTGCGAAGATCAACCCGCTGCGCAGCGCGCCGGTGCCGGTGACGTCGGCACCCATTCCCATAAACGCCACGTTGACAAAGGACAGCACCGCACCGGCGACGATGATCCAGGTCGGTGCGCGCCACGGACGCGGCTGGCGCGGCCGGTCCATCCGATGAATCCAGCCGGCGTTCAGATTCAGGAAGCTGAAGATCAGGTAGCCGACGTTGGCCGCCGCCAGCACAAACACGTAATCCGACATGAACAGTAGCCCAAAGTTGAACGCGAGGTTGGTCCACATGGCACTCGTCGGCGCACCGTAACTGTTGAGCTTGGAGAGGTATTTGGGCAGCCAGCCATCGACCGAGGCCTGATAGAGCGTGCGCGAGGAGCCGGCCATCGAGGTCATCAGCGACAGCACCAGTGCGAGAATCAGCATCACGATCACGAACGCACCGCCGACGCTGCCACCGATGTGCACCATGCGCGCCATCACCTGCGCTACTCCCATGCCGCTGTAGATGTCGGGCGCGAGCATGCCGCTGTAGACCGCCGGCTCGACCACGGCGCCGTGGGAGTCGAGCGCGGCGGGCTTGACGAGCTCTCCTAAGCCGAGGAAACCCTGGAAGGCGAATGGCACCAGCGTGTAGACCACGAGACACAGCAGGCCCGAGTAAAAGATGGCCTTGAAGGTATCGGTCTTCGGATCCTTGAACTCACCGGTGTAGCAGACCGCCGTCTCGAAGCCGTAGGTCGACCAGGCGGCCAGGAACATGCCGCCCGCGATCACGGTCCAGCCGGCCAGGTTCCAGCTTCCCTCCGAGACTGCGCCGGCGGCATCGTGCGCGAGCGGCAGCAGCGGAAAGAAGTGCGCCTTTACGATGTCGCCCGTGAGGATCGGCATGACACCGATCAGCACCAGCGGAATCATGGCCGAGATTCCGAGAATCTTCGTGGTATTGGCCGAGCGCAGAATGCCGCCGTCCTGGATCAGCTTGACCGCGATCAGAATCACAGCGCCAAGCAGGAACACGGCGTTGATGCGCAGGCTCAGGCCACTCCTGATCTTGGACAGATCCACGAGCGTGAGCTGCCAGGTGTTGATGACAGAGTCCGGCGCGAACAGGCCGTTGAGGATATAGCCGGCTGCCAGACCCGAGCCGATCGCTTGCACCGGCGACCACGCGAACCAGTTGCACCACACCGAGATCGGCGCGATGAGCTTGCTATAGCGCACCCAGCCGATCGCGCCGTAGACCGAGCTGCCGCCGGACTTGTGCGGGAACAGCCCCGCGATCTCGGCGTAGGTGAAGGATTGAATGAATCCCATGATGATCGAGGCGGTCCAGACGATCCACGACAGATTGCCGACGATCGCCGCCACGGCACCGATCGAAAACAACACCAGCGGCGGCACACCGCTCGCGACCCAGAATGCGCCGGTCCAATCGATGCCGCGCTCGAGCTGCCCCGATGCGAGACCTTTTTCGCCGGCCACCGCCGGCGCGCTGTCTGCCGCCGTGCTCACACCGTCCCCTGCATCATCGTTGGTATTGCTCCTGCAGCGCCTCGGCGATCTCGAAGATGTCGGCAATGATGCCGTAGCGCGCGATGCTGAAGATCGAGGCTCCGGCATCGGCGTTGACTGCCACGATGGTAGTGACGTGCTTCATGCCGGCGAGATGCTGGATCGCGCCTGAAATGCCCATCGCGAAGTAGAGCTTGCAGGCCGCAGCGGTCTTGCCGGACTGGCCGATCTGGCGGCTCTTTGGCAGCCAGCCCGCATCCGCGATCGGGCGCGAGCAGCCCAGTGTCGCCCCGATCGTATCGGCGAGCTCGCGGAACTGCTTGACGTTGGCTTCTTCACCGATGCCGCGGCCGATGGCGAGAATGAATTCGGCCGTGGCCATGTCCACATCATCGCTCCCCGCCGGCTCGATGAACTCGATGCTGCGGACGCGCGACTTCACGGCCGGAGCCGCGAAGCTTAACACCGCCGGCGAGCTCGCGCCCTCCGGCGGCTTGAACATGTTGCCCCGCAGCGCCAGCAGCACCACCTCGGCTCGCGGAAAATCGACCTCGATATTGACCTTTTGGCCGTAGCCGCCGCGCGTCGCGACCAATTGATCGTCGCGGTATCCGAAGCGGAACACATCGGTCGCGAAGCCGTAGCGATGTCGGGCCGCGAGCGCCGCGGCATAGCCGAAGCCGTCGATGCTGTGCGGGACCAGCACCAGCGACGGTCGGCGCGCCTCGATTAGCGCGTGGGTTGCGGCCTCGAGAAGGTCCGGGTCGAACTCGCGCGCAGGCACCTGGACGCGGATGATTTCATCGACGCCGGTCACGCTCACGGCCGGCACGAATCTGTCGGGCGCCTCGGCGATCAGTGCCACGGCCACCTGATCGCTCGGCGCGCGCCGCGCGGCCTGTGCGGCGCTGATGAGCTCGAGCGTCGCCGGACGTAGCTCGCCGCGCCGGTGTTCGGCGATGATCAGCACGCCGCTCATGCGCCACCGCCTGCCACTTCGCGAATGATCTGGACCAGCCGCGCCGCCTGCTGCTCACGGCTGCCCTCGATCATCTGCGCGCGGCCCTTTTCCGGAATGTACATGCGCCGCACGCGCGACAGCGAACCGCCCTCCCCCACCGCACGCACCGGCACGGCGAGATCGCCGAGCGACAGCACCTCGATCGGCTTCGCCGCCGCCTGCTTGATGCTGCGAAGCGACGCATAGCGCGGCGTGTTGATGCCGAGTTGAATCGTCAGCACTGCGGGACAATCGATCTCCATGTCATGCAGCAGTCCACCCTCGAGCTCGCGACGAAAACGCGCGCTGCGCGCCCCC
>DATNNU010000029.1:0-7326 GCA_035601675.1 Steroidobacteraceae bacterium
CGGCATAGTCGAAGTCGGCGGCCAGCGCGCCGGTGAGCGCATCGCGGTGCCGATAGGCCATCTCGGTCGTCAGGATGCCCGAGGTGCTGGTGCCGAGGTACACCCCGATGCGCCTGGGCCCGAAGCGAGCGACGGCCGAGCGCACGGCGCTGTGGAAATCGTCCTGCATCAGCCCGAGCTGCGCCAGGCGGTTATTGCGGCAATTGAAGCGCTGCAGCTTCGGCGGCAGGGCTATGTCCTCGATACCGGCAACCTCACCGATGTAGGTGGGCAGCTCGACGGTTTCGAATTGGCACGCTGTCAGGCCGCAGCGCGCCTGCTCGAGGGCTTGCCGCGTCGCGCTGAGTCCGCGACCCAGGCAACTGGTGGCGGTGAAATGGGTCAGTTGCAGTGGTGTCATCGGGGTCGTGCACACAACAGCACGTTGGCAAATGGCGTTCCTTCTCTCATCGATAGCACCTGGCTGTCGAAGCCGCACTCGCGCAGCAGCGAGCGCCACTGCGCGAGGCTGCGGCAGTGCTGGCGGATCCAGCCCTGACCGCGTGCAAGCATAACCGCCTGGTCCCACCATTGGCCCATTTGAAAGCGCAGGCCGCCGTTGGCATCCCCGACCCGCAACAGCAGCAGTCCTGCCGGCGTCAGCGCCGCGCGCACGCGCTCCAGCAGCCCCCGGTGCGCGTCGGCCTCGATATAGTGCAGCACATCCAGAATAACCACCGCATCGGCGGTGCCAAATTCGGCGATGCGGATATCGCCCTGGACGATCTGGGCCGCGCCGCCCAGCGCGCGCCGCGCGCGCTCGACGGTGCGCGGCATCAGCTCGATGCCGCGTATCGACAGTCCGCGCGGCGCCGCCGGCCAGCTCGCGGGCCAGCGTCCGTCCTGGCTGCAGCGTTCCGCGGCGCGCAGCACGGCGGCCAGCAGACCCAGTCCGCAGCCCAGATCCAGTACCCGTCGCTGTCCGTGCAGCAGGCCGCGCTCGAGAATCGTCCGATAAGCGGGATCACCGGCGAGCTTGCCGCGCGCGAACCCGTACGCAAAGCGGCCAATGAGCCGATAAGGCGCGCGCGCCGCGTCCAGTAACTCGGCCGGCAGCGCCGCGGCGCTCATCGCAGCGCCTCGCGCAGCGTCACCGGCCGCAGCGAGCGCTGGGCGAGCGCCTCGATCAGGCGCGGCAGCACCTCCAGCACGAGCGGTCTGCCGGCGGGACTGCGGCTCGCGTGGCCATCGTGCAGCAGCAGGATATCCCCGGCGCGCAGATTGCGCGTCAGACGTGCCAGCACGCTGGCCGGGTCGGTGCTGACGGTGTCGAAGCCGCGGCGCGTCCAGCTGGCCAGCTGCAATCCCAGCCGCTGCAGCACCGGATCGAGCAGCGGATTGCGCAGCCCCGCGGGGGCGCGAAAGAAGCGCGGCGCCGTGCCGCCAAGCGCGGTGAGCACTTGCTGCGCGCGGGCTATGTCGCGGCGGATCGAGCCTGGGCCGAGCAACGAGAAATTGTGCCCATGACGGTAGCTGTGATTCTCGATCGCGTGTCCGGCCGCGGCGCAGTCGCGCACGCATGCTGAGAATCGCGCCGCGCGCTCGCCGATACAGAAGAAAGTCACGTGCACGCGATGTTCGGCCAGGATCGCCAGCACCTGGGGTGTCACCTCGGGATCCGGGCCGTCATCGATCGTGATCGCGACCTCACCGCGCGCCGCGGCCGCGGCGGGCAGCCGCGTCATGTTGGCGCCCAGGCCGCGGCTGCGGGGCCACAGCCCGAGGCCCGTGAGCAGCAGCTGATTGGCGATCACCGCGCCCAGCGTCCACGGCCACCAATGCGGGCGCAGCGCCGTGAGCAGCGCCGCGCCGCCATGCAGCAGCCCCGATGCGCGCAGCAATGGCGATGGCTTCCAGCGCTGGGCGGTGGGCGGTACGGCGTTCACGAGCGGCTGGCGAGCTGATTCAGAAACGTATCCCACAGCGCTCGCCACACCGGCCAGTCGTGGCCGCCGGGGATGACCCGGGTCGAGGCCGCCGGCAGTGCGCCGGCCAGCAGCCGCTGGGTGTCGGCAAAGCGATCCTCGCTGCCGAAGCCGAGAAACACGCGCGGCGCGCCGACCATCATCGGCAGCCCCTGAACGAAGCGCCAGATACGTCGATCGTCATCATCGTCGGCGAGCGCGGCGGGTTTCCAGTCCGACAGACTCTTCTGTGCGCCGACTTCGGCGGCCACGATGCGGCTGCCCAGATACGGCGCCAGCAGGCACAGGCCGTCGAGCGCGTGCTGGCCCTCGGCGGCGAAGCGCAATGCCATGAAGCCTCCCAGCGATATGCCACCGAGCCACAGTTCGCCGCCGCCGCCGCGCGCGCGCGCCGGCGCGATCACCTCCGTGTACAGCCGCGCAAGCCAGCGACGATCGTTCAGGTGCGCCAGCTCGGGCGCGGCCAGAATGAGCTCGGCCGCCAAGGCGCGCTCACGCAGCGCCTGATCGAAGCCGGCAGCAATAAATTCATCGAGCACATGATAAGCCCCCGGCAGCAGCACGATGCGGGTGACCTCTGCGCCGGCTGCTCCGACGGCAATGCGCTGGCTGCGCATCAGGCCGGCGCCATCAATCGGCGCGGTGCCAGCAGCGCTGCGAACAGCAATGCCAGCAAGGTACCGGGGGCGACCGTGGCGCCGAGCGCACTGAGCACCGGCACGCGCGCGAAGGCGAGCACACCGAAGCCGATCACGGTGCAGGCATTGGCGATCAGCAGCGAGGCCAGCGTCAGCGGCAACGCCGAGCGGTCGCTGTCGGCGGCGCGCCGATCGAAGAACAGCGCGTAGTTGGAGCCGACCGCGACGATCAGCAGCATGCCGATCAGGTGCAGGATGGTCAGGCGGATTCCCGCCAGCGCAAACCCGGCGCCGACCACCAGCACCGAGAGCAGCAGCGGGGCGATCACGCGCGCGGCACGAGCGGCACTGCGCAAAGCGACCAGCAGCAGCAGCACGATCGCGCCCAGCCCGGCCAGCGACAGCTGGACGGCTTCGGCGAGGTAACTGCCATAGAGGGCGTCGAGCTCGTGTTTGATGTTCATCACCAGCACTTGCCCGGGGGCGAGCGGGGTGACCGCGGCACGTACGCGCTCGATGTCGATCGCCCCCGCACCGCCTGCCGCGGCGTTGGCGCGCAACGGCAGCAGCGCGTGCCAGGCGCCGTCGCGGTGCCACAGCAGCGCGTCCGCGCCCAGCGCAAACGAGGTGCCCTCCAGATCGGCGCGTGTCATCGGCGCGGCGCTGCGCGCGGCGGCCACCTGCTGCACGAAGGGCTGTAACGCGTCCGCCCGCAGCGCCAGACTGGACACTGCGGCCGCAAGGCGCGCACGCAGCGGCTCCTCTGCCGGCAGGCTCGCGCGCCGCGCGGCCTGGGTCTGCTCACTCGGCAGAAAGCGCGCGGCGCTGTCGTAGCCGGCAATGACCTGATCGTTGACCAGTGCATCGAGCCGGGCGCCGACGGCTTCCGACAAGCGCAAGGCCGCCTGTTCGCTGTCGGCGTTGACGACCACCAGATTGCCGATATCGGGGGCGCCCAGATCGGCACGCATGGCGGCATCGAGCCCCTGCGCGGCGACCGATACCGGACTCAAGGCCGACAGATCGCGATTCCACAGCCGATCGCGGTCATGGTAGAGCAGCAGCGCGCACGCCAATGCCAGGCCGGCGGCGACACCCAAGGGCAGCCGGGCGCGTGCGATCAGCCGCGCGGCGGCTACGCCTAGCGGCGCCAGGTCGGCGACCCGCAGCGTCAACGGCAGCTGCGGCAGTACGAAGCGCGTCACCGCGGCGGCGCCGATCAGGCCGCTGATCGAAAACAACCCGAGCTGCGCCAGTCCCGGAAAACTCGAAGGCAGCAGCGAGGCGAAACCGCACACCGAGGTCAGCACGCCGAGGCCGATGGTCCGCCACAGCGAGCGCAGGCTGGCGGCGTCTAAGGCGCCCGCGCCGGCGGCACCGGCGCGGCCACGGCCTGACTGCACGAACAGGTAGATCGAGTAGTCCACCGACTCGCCGAGCAGCGTCACCCCGAAGCCGAGCGTGATGCCATGCACGACGCCGAAGCCCAGCGCCACTGCCGCGACACCGGCCAGCGCACCCGATGCGACCGGCAGCAGTCCGCACAGCAGCGTCGGCAGCGAGCGGTACACCAGCAGCAGCAGCGTCACGATCAGCGTGGTACTGAGCAGCGACAGCCGCACCGCCTCATGCTCGATGGTCGCGCGCGCATCGACCGAGAACACCGCCGGACCGCTCAGCAGCAGCTGCAGCGGTGGCAGCTGCGACGGCAGCGGCGCCGAGCTGCCCGCTGCGGCGGCCGGCGGCGGCACACTGGCAGTAAAGGCGGCGCGGATCAGCGCCATGGCGGCGGCCTGGGCGTCGGTGTCCGAGCCCGCGGCCCGTGTCTGCGCGATCAGCAGCGCGCGCTCGCCGCTGGCCGAACTCCACACACCCTGTTCGCGGCGCGGCTGCGCGGCGCCTTCGAACTGTTCGATCACCTGCAGCGTCTCGCCGGTCGGGTCGCTGACAAACAGCGACTTGGCCAGCAGCCCCGCGGGCGAGGCCATCAGCTCGACGTTGTCGGCGATCGCCGCGCGCAGTCCGTCGACCGTGAAGCGCTCGGGTGTGACCGCAGCGCTGAGCTGATAGCGATGCTGAAATACGAATTCGCGATCCTTGTCCTGACTGGCGGCTTCGCCGTTGCTCAGGCTGACAAACTCAGAGCGCACGCGCAGCTTCGCGGCCAGCGCGCGCGACACCTGCGCGCGGCTCGCAGCGTCGGCGCCTTCGATGCCGATCAGGATCAGCCGGGAGGCCAGACCGTCCTGCAGCTGCTGCACCAGCAATTGCTGGGTTGCTGAGGGCGAGCGCGGCAAGAACGCGGATAGGTCTGCGCTGTAGCGGGCGCGCGCGACGATGAGCACCGACAGCGCCGCGAGCGCCAGCCACAGCGACAGGCTCAGTACACGCGGGCGAGTCATTCGCGCGGCATGATACTCATGACCGAGCGATCGCCATCGCTCTGCTGTAGCTGCACCTCGCGCACCGCATCGCGCTCGCCGCGCATGTCGATGCGCTTGAGCGTGGCGGCGAGCTGCGCATTGTGCGGCTCGAGCCGCAGCTGCCAATGCTCCAGCGTGCCGCTGAAGCTGAGTTCGAATACGCGCTCGAGCGCGGCACGGTCACCGGCCAGCGTCGCACGGATGCTGTCGATCAGCGGCGCCAGCTGCGGATAGTCCGCCAGCCGCAGCACCCGATGGCGTCGCCCGATCTGCATCGTCACGACGCCGTGATCGAGCACCACGGATTGCGCCCGCGGCTGCAGGGTGCGCTGTTCCAGATGATCGGGCGCGTCATAGATCAGCACACCCGAGGACTCGAGCGGCTGCTTGAGCATCGACAGGTATTTCTTTTCGCTGAAGTCGGCCTCGCCGTGTCGGCGTTGAGCCAGCAGCGCCATCAGACTATCGAGCTCGGGAGCGGCCTCAGCACACAAGGCTGCCGGCACCGCGCCCAGCGACAACGTGAGCAGCGCGGCAGCCACAGGCAGCCGCGGTTTCATCCGCGCTGCGGCTGTGGCTGCGGCGCGGATCGCGCCGAGGCACCCGCGGGGCTGCGCCAGAAGTCGAAGAAGTTGAACCAGTTGTAGGGATCGCTGCGACAGTACTGCTCGAGCAGCGCCGCGTAGCGCGTGACCGCCGCTTCGATCGCGGCCTGGCGCTGGCCCGAAGGCGTCGAGGAGAAATCCGCCAACGGCTCGAACACCACGTGATAGCGATTGCCGCCGCGATACAGCCCTAGCATGAATATCACCCGACGCCGCAGCATCGCGGCCGCGCGCATCGGACCGGTCGGCAGATAGGCGGTGGCCCCGAGGAAGGTCACCGGCAGCACGCCTTCATCGCCGAAGCTGCGATCGGCGAGCATGCCCACCAGCGCCTGCTGGTCGAGGCGGGCGCGAATCTTCAGCATGGCGTCGATGCGGCCCACGGCGATGATCTCGGGCGGATGGCGCGGTGCCAGCGCGGCCAGCATCGCGTTGACCTTGAGCGCGTTGTCCTCATACATGGTCATCACCAGTCCGGATCCTGCCCGCTGCTCGCCGATCCAGCGCAGCACTTCGAAGCTGCCCATGTGCGCGCCCATCATGATGGCGCCGCCGCCGGCGGCGACCACCTCTTGCATCAGCGGCTCGCCCGACTGCGAGATGTCGAACAGTTGGTATTGCTCGGCCAGCAGGTAGATGCGGTCGTGGATCGAGGTGGCGAAAGTCATGATCTGGCGAAAGCGGTCGCTGGCGCGCGGCTCGCGCCCGAGCGAGCGCCGCAGGTAGTCGCGCATGCAGCGGCGCGCCTTGGGTGCGAACAGAAAGAAATAGCCGGCGATCAGATAGAGCAACAGCCGTCCGACCGGCCGCCCCAGCCGCAGCGACAGCCAGGCCATGATGCGCAGCGCCAGCGGGCTGCCGCGCTCGGGGCGGCGGCGCCATTCCGCCACCGCGTCCTGACTGTGAGCCGCCAGGTGCGGAGCGGGGTTGCTCACGGGGCCGACACCGCCACCAGCGTCGCCGCCGGACGGCGCTCGATGGTGCCGCTGGCTACCAGCGCATCGGCGGCGCGCAGTTCGAATCGCGCCCGCCCGTCGGGCTGCAGTTCGTACTCGAGCTGCAGCGCCTCCCCGGGTCGCGTGGCGCGATGGTACTTGACCGTGCCGATATGCCACAGCGCTGCCGGCGCCGCGTCGCTCGCGCCAGGGCGCGCCGCGGCGCGCTCGGCCTGCTGCGCGCTGTCGATCGCATGCAGCGTCTCATCCAGCAGCACCACGCCCGGCACCACCGGAAAGCCCGGGAAATGACCGGCCAGCGCCGGGTGATCGGGCGCTATGCACAGCGGCAGGCTTTGCCGGCTCATGCAAATAAATGCGGCTGCTGTAGCGCCGCCTGCGCGCTCAGCGCACGCAGCGTGTGCTGCGGAAGTTTGCCGGTCGCATTGCGCGGCAGATGCTCGACCAGCAGCAGCGGTCGTGGCAGGAATACCGGGTCGATGCGCTGGCGCAAGGCCTGGATGATGGTTGCGGCATCGAGCCTCGGGGCCACCACCAGCGCGGCGAGCCGCGTCACGCCGGCGAGCGAGGCTTCGGAGTCGTCGCGGACAAAAAACGCAGCGTCCATGACCCCAGGGATCGCGATGAGCTGGTGGTTGAGGTAGGCGAGCGAGCTGCGCTTGCCGGCGATGTTGACCAGATCGGCGGTGCGTCCGTGCAACAGGAAGTGCTCATCGCTGGTCGGCTCGAGCACATCGGCG
>DATNNU010000030.1:0-2356 GCA_035601675.1 Steroidobacteraceae bacterium
ACATGCACGGCCAAATCCGAATCGCCGCGCGCGAATTTTTCGTGCCGCTGGCCGGCTCTTCAGCGGCGACCATTGTCATTTTCATCCCACTGGCATTCCTGAGCGGAGTCACCGGGGCATTCTTCAAGGCGCTGTCGCTCACCCTCGCGAGCGCGCTGATTGTCTCGTTTTGCGCGGCGTTGTTCGTCGTGCCGTTGCTGGCGGATTACTTTATGAGTTCGAAGAATGTGGCCACCGATCGGGTCGCCGGCCCGCTCGCGCGCCGAACGCTATCGGCTTACCGTAGCGCTTTCGTCGGCTTGCGGACCCGGCCGTGGCTGCTGGCGCCGATTGTTGTGGTGTTTGTCGTCATCGGTTGGTTCTGCTATCGGCAGGTCGGCAGCGGCTTCATGCCGGCCATGGACGAAGGCGGATTCGTATTCGATTACATCGCACCCCCGGGGACATCCCTGACCGACACGGACGCGATGTTGCAGCAGGTCGAAGCCATTCTGCGCGACACGCCGGACGTACAGACCTACTCGCGTCGTACCGGGCTACAGCTTGGCGGCTGGCTCAGTGAGGCCAATGTCGGCGATATATTCGTGAAACTCAAGCCGCGGCCGCGGCGGGACATCGAAGAGGTCATGACCGATATCCGCCAGCGTGCGCTGGCACAGCTACCGGGACTGCAGGTCGAGACCGCGCAGCTCATGGAGGATCTGATCGGCGATCTGACCGGGGTGCCGCAGCCGATCGAGATCAAGATTTTCGGCGATGACCCGAATCTGCTGATTCGCATCGCACCCACGGTCGCCTCGGCGATCGGGAAAGTGACGGGCGTGACCGAGATCCGCAGCGGCGTGGTGGTGGCAGGCGACGCGCTCACCGTGCACGTGGATCCGGTCCGCTCGGCGGTCGAAGGGCTGGATCCGGAGCAGGTCGCGACGCAGCTCAAGGCGTATCTTGCCGGCACCGTGGCGACGCAGGTGCAGCAACTCGATCGCAGCATCGATGTGCGCGTGTGGGTCCCGGAGCGGCTGCGCACGACCATCGATGACGCGCGCTCACTGCGGCTGCGTGCCAGCGATGGTCACCGGGTCGCCCTTGCGCGCGTGGCGCAGCTCAGCCTGGTGACCGGCCAACCCCAAATTTCGCGCGACAATCTCAAGCCCATGGTCGCCGTGACGGCGCGCATTGCGGGCCGTGATCTGGGGAGCACGGTCGCGGACGTGCAGGCAATGCTGCGCAAGTCGAATCTGTTCCCAGCCGGCACCTATTACCAGCTCGGCGGACTGTACCAGCAGCAGCAGATCGCGTTCCGCGGTCTGCTGGCGGTGCTGGGCGCAGCCGTTGCGCTCGTGTTCCTGCTGCTGCTGTTTCTGTTCGAACGCTTCAGCTCAGCGCTGGCAATCATCGCCATGCCGCTGATCGCGATGGCCGCGGTATTCATCGGCCTGTGGTTAACCCGCACCGAGCTCAACATCTCGGCCATGATGGGCATGACAATGATCGTGGGCATCGTGACCGAGATCGCGATCTTTTATTTCTCCGAGTATTACCGGTTGATCGAGCACGGAATGCCGCGCGAGGACGCATTGATCGAGGCGGGCCTCAACCGCGCGCGGCCCATCGCCATGACTACCATTGCGGCGATGCTTGCGCTGTTGCCGTTGGCCCTCGCGCTCGGTCAGGGTGCATCGATGCAGCAGCCGCTGGCGATTGCGATCATTTCTGGCCTGATGGTGCAGATGCCACTGGTGTTGCTGGTGATGCCGGTGCTGTTTGCGAGCTGGGAACACCGCCGGCAGGTTTGACAGCGCCGCGCCCGAGCGGCAATGTTGCTGCGCATGGCGGCCGTGACGCTAAGGGTCGGTACGCGTAAGGGGGCGTTCGCGCTGCGCGTCGATGTGCAGCGGCGCCATCGGGGGCCCGCCGCGCGCCCCCCGCGGCGCGCCTGCCTGAAATATTTGCAATCGGCGCGACGCTGCATTGAGGCGTAGCATAGCCTGCACCCTATACGTGGACGGTCCCCTGCGCCGGTACACCGGCGGCGCTGCGACCGTCAGCGCTGAAGGAGCCATCGTGCAACAGATACTGACCGATCTTTATCGCCGCTTTCCGGGCATGCGCTTTCGCATGATCGACGAACAGCGACGCGACCGAAGCCCTATGCGCATCTTCATCGACACGCGTGAAGCGCCAGACCTGCAGCAGGCGGCACGGCCGCAGCAGCCGGTGCATGTGCTGTGCGCTGTTAGCGGAGGCTAGGTCCGCTCGATGCCACTCTCACCTAATGCGCTGCGGCGCTACAGCCGCCATCTGGCGCTACCCGAGATCGGATTGGCCGGTCAGGAGAAACTGCAGGCGGCGCGGG
>DATNNU010000031.1:0-6177 GCA_035601675.1 Steroidobacteraceae bacterium
GGCGGCAACTGCGTCAACAGTGTCGCCGGCCAGGATTGCCTGTTTGATATCGAGACCACGACCGATGCCGGCACCACCACCCCGTCATCCACGCCCGGCTTCTACACCTACTCGCTGCTGAATCAGAGCTACCTGAACGGCGGCGGCAATCCGGACAACGCCGCCAATGTCGGCACCAGCTACGCCGCGCCGATGGTCTCGGGCATCGCCGCGCTGATGCTGGGGATGAATCCCGCGCTCACGCCGACACAGATCCTCGGGCGCCTGCAGTCGAGTGCGCTGCCGTTCCCGACGTCTTCGTCGACCTCAAACACCCAGTGTCAGCTGGCCGCTGTCACCACGGATTCGACCGGCCACTTCACCGAGCCCAGCACACCGGCGGAGTGCGTGTGCACCACCAGTACCTGCGGGGCCGGCATGGTCAACGCGGCGGCCGCGCTGATCGCAGCGGCGGGGATGTTCGTGCAGATCACGCCCTCGAGGACCACCGGATCGCCCGGCCAGCGTATCAAGCTTGATGGCAGCGCCAGCACGGCGGCCGCGGGCTACTCGATCGTCAGCTACCAGTGGAGCACCGACCCGGCAACCAGCGGCCAGCTGATCAACGCCAATCAGGCGATCGCCACGCTGGTCGTGCCCTCGTTCCGTTCGATCGGCGTCATCCTGACGATCACCGACAATATCGGCCGTACCGCGTCGGGCAGCACGACCATCCGTTCGACCCTGGGCGCCGCCAGCGGGGTCGGTGGCATCGAGCCGTGCTGGCTGGGGCTGCTGGCCGCTCTGGGGGTCTGGCAGCTGCGCCGGCGGCGATACGCCAGGGGGCGTGTTTTGAACTGAATCGCCGCCCGAGTGTCGCTATGCTAGGCGGCCGTCGAACGGAAGCGCAGGGGGCGCGAGCGCATCCGGCGGCGCCATAGCGCGCCGGAATTCCCGGATTTTGAGGAGAAGTCGTTGACCGTGATTCGTGCTGGATCGCCATGGCGCCCCCGCGCCGTGGCCGGAGCCCTGTTGTTGCCCGTCATGGTGCTCCTGGCGCTGAGCGCCTGCAGCAGCAACAGCAATCGCGGCGTCACGGGCAACGTTGGCGTCGGCACCGGCGTCGCTTTGACGACTCCCGGCAGCATCACCCAGATTCAGGTGGCCACCACCATCGTGGTGTCCGCGAGTGTAGCGGGCGACGTCAACAACGCCGGCGTGACTTTTACCCTCTCGGGTACCGGTACGCTGAGCGCCATCACCCCGACCTCGGTCACTTATAACGCGCCAGCCAGCGCCACCGGCGCGGTCGATGCGACCATTACGGCGACTGCCGTGATCAATCCGGCCAGCGCCGCCTCGGTGACCCTGGTCGTGCTGGGCACCCCGGTGATGAACTTCGCCCAGCTGTTCCCGGGCAACGTCAATGTGCCCTATGGCGCGGCGGTCTCGGTCGCCGGCGGCGAGGCAAATTTCACCTGGGTCCTGGCCTCGGGTTCCGGTCCGCTGCCGCCCGGCATCACGCTGACGGGCAGCACCAGCGCCGTCACCTCCATCTCCGGCACGCCGACCACCACCGGCAGCTACACCTTCACGCTGCAGGCCACCGACGCGCTGGGCCGCGTGGCCTCGCAAGCCATGACCATGGTGGTTCATCCGCAGGCCTCCTGTCTGTTGACCGGCAGGTATAGCTTTATCGTGACCGGCTTTCGCGGCGGCGGGCCAATGACCCATGCCGGCAGCATCAGCGTCGACGACGCCGGCAACATTTCCGGCGAGCAGGACTACAAGGACGGTCACCGCACGACCAGCCAGGAGGCCTTGACACCAGGCGTGTGCGTCAACCGGCAGACCAATTCCGGCCAGATCACGCTCAACGCTGCCAGCGGGCCAGTGAATTACAACTTCTCGGTCACCCCGCCCGACGCCCAGGGCAACATCAACGCCGCCAGACTGCAGCTCATCGGCTCCGGCGCCGACTCCGCTTCCGGTGCGCTGGCGAGGCTGGACACCACGGCGATCACCGCCGCGCCGCCGACCGGCAATTTCGCCTTCGGCCTGATCAGCGTCGCCAACCAGGAACCCTACACGGTGCATTCGGGCAGCGCCGGGCGCTTCACCAGCAGCAGCGCCGGCACCATCAGCGCCGGTCAGATCGACTCGAATGCCTCCCCGGCGCTGGCCGGAGCCGCGCTCGGCGGCGCGCTGTCGGCACCCGACAGCAACGGGCGCGGCACCGCAAGCCTTGTCTCCCCCTCGCAGACCTCGACGCTGGTCTACTACATGATCAATGCCGGCAAGATGTATCTGATGGATATCGACCCGACCGTAGGCACCCCGCGTTCCACCGGCTTCCTGACCGCTCAGATCGGCAACACCGCCGGCGGCACCTTCGATAACGGGGCGCTGGCCGCCGCGGCCTCGATCATCACTCTGTGGGGAGCGGCCGGTACCGCCGAGCCGATCAGCGTGCTGTCGATCGGCCGACTGTTCAACGGCAATGCCACCGCTGGCACCGTGGACGCCGTGCTCGACACCTCGAACCACAACACCGACACCGCCGGGTTCGGCTACAGCGCGCAAAGTTACGCTGTCGCGAGCAGCGGCCGCGGCACGCTGTCACTGAGCTCGCAGGGCACGACGCGCGACTTTGCGTTCTATCTGGCTGGCGTCGCCAACGGCTACGTCGTCGAACATGGCAGCCCCGCCGGCGACGCCGGCCTGCTCGAAGCGCAGTACACGCCAACCGGCGGCGTCTACCCCGATACGCTGCCGGGCCTGTTTGTCGGCGGTACGCAGTACGCACAGACGCCCGGCCCCATCGTTCTGGTGCCCGGGATCGGCTTGAACTTCGGCGTGCTCTCGAGCACCTATACCAGCGGTACGTTTGCGATCGACACCACGAATGGTCGCGGCTTCGGCTCGCTGTCGCAAAGCGGCATCGCCAGCTCGGCCGCAGTGAGCTACGTGGTCTCGCCCACCAAGGTCGACATCATGGCTTTCGGCACCCTACAGGTCGATGGCACGATCCTGTGGCTGCAGCAGAACTGACCGACCCGCGGCCCCCGAGCGCTCATCGCCCAGGTGTCGCACCGCCGGCTCACACGGCTGCCCCGGCGCGAATTCTCAGCACCCGCAACCGGCTCTCGACATCTTCCCGGTTCAGATAGGCACCGGCGAGCCGGCGGTAGCCGACATAGGCCTCGCGCGCATGCAGCAGCCTCCAGTTATCAAACAGCAGCAGCGCGCCCGGCAGCAGGCGGCGCCGGTAGTGCAGCGAGGGATCGGCGCACAGTCGCGCGAACGTGGACAGCGCGCGATAGAAGCGACGGTGCTGCTCGACCGGAAGTACGAACGGAGCGCGGTCGTGATTGTTGTAGCTGACCTGCACCAGCTCGCCTGACTGGTTGTGACGAAACAGCGCTCGGCGGGCCATCAGCTGGATGCCGCGTGCGTGATCGAGGTAGCGACCCGGAATCTGCACCGTGCTGAGCAGCTGGTAGTCCTCGGCGTGCTCACGCTGCATGATCTGGCCGACCTTGAAGCCATCGATCAGCAGGTTCTCACCGCCGCTGCAGTCGGCCGCCAGGCAATGAAAGAGCTGATAGCCGGGCGCGTCCAGGCTATAGGTGCCATCGGTATGCGGGCCGATCGCCATCGACGTGTAGGCCGTGTCCTTGTGCTCCATGTTGGCGCTGAAATCGTAATAGCCGCCGAAGATGGTCATGCGAATATAAGCCACGCGTTCAGCCACGGCGCAGGTTGCCTGCGCAGTCCCCGGCACGCCCTCGACCATGCACAAGCCGTAGCGATCGACATTCTCGAGCAAGGCCAGCAGCACCGCGTCCTGCGCCAGCAGCTCGGCGTAGCCGACCTGCGGAAGATTTGCCGCGATGCTGGCGCCGTCCCACAGCGAGCGCACGACCGGCAAGGCTTCCGGATCGGCGCGCAGTGCCGCCAGGAACTGTGCGTCGTAGCGGCTCACGCGCCCGTCCGGCAGCCATTGGACTCGCAGTGTACGGCCACCCTCGGCCACCTCGATCGACTGCGCGGCGATATCGGCCGGGATCTGAAAGGTATCGATCAGCCGCTGCTGCGTCTGCGGGTGCAGCGCATCTTCATTCGGATCGTGATCGCGCAGCCAGAACAGCGACAGCGTCAGATCGGGTCGAGCGTCGCCAAAGCCCAGCTCCACGTCACGGTCCCGAAGCGTTGCACGTCGCAGCAGTGTCGTCATCGCACGCTCCGGATCCAAAGGCGGCCAAACAGCCGATACACCGGCAGCGTCAGCAGCAGCATGGCGGCGGTCAACAGCAGCAGCTTGGGCTCGGCATAACCAATCACCAGCAGGCAGAACAGTAGCGCCACCGCGGCCATCGGCCGATAGCGCGCGAGCGAGGCGGCAGCCGCGATCCATCGCGTATACAGCAGCACGGCGATGCAGGCATAGACATACAGCAGCATGCAAAAAATCACCGACACCTCGATCAGCTCGCCGAATTGCTCGCCGAGCGTCGGCGAGATGGTCGCGAACACCACGGCACTCATCAGCCCCGCCATCAGCAGCAGGCTCGTCCTCGGTACGCCGTAGCGATCCACGCGGCCGAAAATGCCCGGGAACAGGCCGCGGTCGGCGCCGGCTTTGCCGGTCTGCGCGGTCAAGAGGATCCAGCCGCCCAGTGTTCCGGTCGCCTTGGTCAGGGCTGCCAGAGCGATGAAGCCCGCCGCCACCGGTCCGAGTACGACTCTGACCGCATCGGCGAACGGCGCGTTCGAGCGCGCCAGCTCAGCCGCCGGAATCAGACCCATCAGCACGGTACACGAGGCAATGTAAACCAGGGCGGCGAGCAGAACGCCACCGAGTGTCGCAATCGCCACGTTGCGGCGCGGATTGTCCACCACGGCGCTGGCGACCGAAGCGCTCTCCAGCCCGGTGAATGCCCAGAACAGCAGCACCAGGGATTGCGGAATGACCTGGATCGCCGGCTCGTGGCGCACGTTCCACGAATCCGCGAACAGCTTGCCGTCGAAATACCACCAGCCGCCGGTGGCCACCAGCAGGATCGGCACCAGGCCGATGACGATCGCCAGCGACTCGAGCTGGCATACCAGCCGTGGACCCAGGATGTTGACCGCGGTGAGCGCCCAGATGAAGCCGGCGGTAGCGAAGGCGGCCGGCAGCGGGGAACTGAGCGCCGGCACGAAGTGCGCCAGATAGCCGATCGCCGCCACCGCAATGGCGATGTTGCCGATCCAGCACGACATCCAGTAGAGCGCATTGGCCTGAAAGCCGAAATAAGGGCCGAGCGCATCGCCGGCGTAGGCGCACGGACCGCCGGGCTGCGGGGCGACCTGACTGAGCTTTGCCAGGATGGTGGCGATCAGCAGTGCGCCCACGGTGCCAATCAGCCAGCCGATCACGGTGATGCTGCCCACGGTGGCCAGCGTTGCCGGCAGCAGGAAGATGCCTGAGCCGATCATGTTGCTCGCGACCAGCGCGGTGGCCAGGACCGGGCCAATCTTACGATTGCGGATATAGGCTCCCTTGCCGCCCCAGCTGCGCTGCCGTACGATCGATCGATAAGACTGAATGACTGCTCGGATCCTCGTCAAGCGCGCAGGAGCCTGCGGCCTTGACTGCACAGCATAGCGATGCCCTGATCATCGGCGGCGGCCATAACGGCCTGGTCTGCGCCGCGTACCTGGCCGCGGCCGGACTCAAGGTCACGCTGCTCGAGCGACGTGCGGTGGTCGGCGGCGCGGCGGTCACCGAGGAATTTCATCCGGGATTCCGCAATTCGGTGGCGGCCTACACGGTCTCGTTGCTTAATCCGAAGATCATCCGCGAGCTGCAACTGCCCGAGCATGGCTTGCGCGTGGTCGAGCGCCGGCTATCGAATTTCCTGCCGACCGAGGATGGGCGTTACCTTTGCGTCGGCGGCGGCCGCACCGGCGCCGAGGTCGGCAAGTTCTCGCCGGCGGACGCGGCGCGGCTCGACGCCTACACCGAGAAGCTCGATCGCATTGCCGCGGTGCTGCGCGAGCTGGTGCTGCAGACGCCGCCGAACGTGGTCGCCGGCGGTTGGCGACGCGCGCTGCCCGAGTTGCTGCGCGCCGCGCGCGTCGGCGGTCGCATCGCCAGGCTCGACATGCCGCTGCGCCGCGAGCTGCTGCAGCTGCTGGCCACCTCCGCCGGCG
>DATNNU010000032.1:0-8250 GCA_035601675.1 Steroidobacteraceae bacterium
GATCGCGAGATGACCGCGCGCGAACTCGGCTTCGAGCGGCCGACAGCCAATTCCCTTGACAGTGTCTCGGCGCGTGATTTCGCCCTCGAGGCCCTGGCCGCGGCCACGATCACGGCCACGCACCTTTCCCGCCTGGCCGAAGAGATCGTGCTGTGGGTCACCCCGCAGTTCGGCTTCATCAGCCTCTCGGACGCCTTCACCACCGGCTCGTCGATCATGCCGCAGAAGCGCAATCCGGACCTGTTCGAACTGGTGCGGGCGCGCAGCGCCACGGCGCTCGCCTGTCTGACCGAGGCGCTGTCGATCTGCGCCAAGCTGCCGTCCGGCTATCAGCGCGACCTGCAGTTGCTGAAGTTTCCGCTGTTCCGCGGCATCGATATCGGTGCCCAGACGCTCGATATCGTGGCGGCTGCGATCGACGCGCTGAGATTCCGCCCCGAGCGCATTCGCCTGGATCCGGCCGTGCACGCGACCGAAGAAGCCTTTGCGCTGGTGGTCAAGGAAGGCATACCCTTTCGCGAAGCCTATCAGCGGATAGCGGCGCGCTACGTGCGCAAGGAATGATCGTCATGGATGTGGAACCCGACGCGGCCGGCAGCCCGCCGAGCGACACCGAGCACCGTCTGCGCGGCCTGGTCGACTACACCCACTGGATCTATGCACTGCATTCGCTGTCGGTGCTCAGCGCGTTGCTCACTACCCGCGCCGTGGCGCTGCGCTTCGCGTTCGGGCTGCCGTCGATCGTCGCGGTAATCATGAACTATGCGCGCCGTTCCGAGACCCACGGCACCTGGCTCGAATCGCACTTTCGCTGGCAGATCCGCACTTTCTGGTACGCGTGGTTGTGGATCCTGGTGAGCCTGATCATTGCGATGCCGCTGGTGCTGCTGGCCGGTCTCGGTTTCTTCGTCGGCCTGCTCGGCCTGGGGTTGGTCGGCCTGTGGGTGATTTATCGCATCGTGCGTGGCTGGCTGTCGCTGCGCGATGGCCGCTCGATGCCGGTGCTTCCGCCGCTGCCGTGATGCGATCGGCCGCCCACAGCCGCCGGGCCCGCGGCGCACAGGTACTGGCGGTCGCACTGATCGGCGTTGTGCTCGCCGGCGCAACGCTGGCCGGCTGCGGACAGAAGGGACAGCTCTACCTGCCGAGTCAGAAAAAATCCAAGGTGCCTCCGACGCAGCAGCCGCAGGGCAGGCCGACGCCGGGGACGGCGCCGCCACCGCAGGCATCGCCCGCGCCCTCCTGACGCCCCGCTAGGCGCGCAGCAGGCCGGCGATGTACGGCGCGGCGCTGCTGTTCGGGAAGACGTCATTGTCCAGCGCGCGGGCGGCGATCTGCAGGTGCTCGTGCAGCACGCTTTTCATCACCGAGCGCAGATCGAGTGTCGGTTTGAGGTCGCGCTGCTGGTACAACGCGCGCGCCGACAGCCCAGGCCAATCCGCCACAATCCTCCCACCAGCCACGGCGCCGCCGAGCAGGAACGCGGCGCTGGCCGTGCCATGATCGGTGCCGCGGGTGCCGTTGGCGGCGGCCGTGCGGCCGAACTCGGTGGCCAGCAACACCACGGTACGCGGCCAGACGTCCGCCAGCGATTCCTTCAGTGTGCGCAGGCTCTGATCGAGCGCGCTCAGACGCGCGCGCAGCTGTCCCTGCGCGCCACCTTCGTTGAAGTGGGTATCCCAACCGGTGGTGTCAAACACCGCTATCGCCGGCCCATCGTCTCGGCGCAGGAATCCGGCCACGGTGCGCACCGTCTCGGTGTAGCGCGCCGCGGTCGAGCGCACCGCCGTGCGCATCGCCGGGCCGTCCCCGGCATCGCTGGCCATCGACGGCGATTGTGCTTGCGCCGCCTCGCTGCCGGTGGCCAACGCCTCAGCCAGCCGCCGCGCCAGCAACGGATCACTGGCATAACGATCGGCGATGCGGCGCATCGTGTCATCGTCGAGATCCGGCAGCACCGAGGGCGACCATGAGGCCACCTCGGCCGATCCTCGCAGCACCAGCGGTACGTTCTGTGCCAGTGCCACCCCGCCCTCCCGGCCGCCGCGACCGGCGGATGGCACATTCAACAGTGCGCGGTTGAGCCACCCGGTCTCGCTCGCGTGTGGCTGCGTCATGCCGCTCTCGAGCACGTCCTGAGCGTCGAAGTGGGAGCGCTCGCGGTACGCGGTAGCAGCGGCCGGCAGCACCAGCAGCTCACGGGCGGCAAAGGCCTCCTGCATGAATTGCAGACCCGGGTTGAGACCAAAATATCCATCGAGCCTCAATGCGCCGTCGCTGCTTCCGGGCGGCGCAATGGCGAGATCGCCGCGCAGCCGCGCGTAGTCCGGATCGGCGTACGGCGGCACCGCCGACAGCCCATCGAGCGCGCCGCGCAGAATGATGAATACGAAGCGCGACGGGCTCGCGGCCGGCGCCGCAAAGCTGTAGCGCGCCGCAACGGCCGCCCCGCCTGTGGCCAGCCCGAGCTGCAGCAGCGAGCGTCGATTGATCGACACAGGGTGATCACGATGCATTAGCAATGCCTCATCGTCGCAGAAATTCCGGCGCCGTCAGTAACAGCGTCAATGCCTGCCCATCGTTGGCGGCACGCTGCAGGCTGGCGCGCGTCTCGTCGCTGTAGGTGGCGCCCAGCAGCTGCGGTCCGAGCTCGGCGACCGCGCGCGTACCGCCCAGTCGCTGCGCGAGGGCGTCGGCGAATTCGATGCGCTTCATCAGCGCCGATGCGCCGTCCCAGTCGTCGCTGCGATCCGGCCAACCGGCGGGCGAGCCGGGGGCGAACTGGCGCTGTCCGAGCACGTCGAACGCCCCAATCGATCGCGGCCTATCGGCGACCGGCAGCTGCAGACCGCGATAGATCGACAGCAGGTAATCCTGCGGCGTCTTGTATTTCGCCAGCGGCGCCTGCCAGGCCTGTTCGCAGCCGAGCAGCGCCCGGTAGACCTGCGGCAGATCCCCGCCGCTGCGCTCGAAGGCCTGAGCGATGCGCGCCACCGCGGCCGGCGGCGGATCGTCGGCGATGAAATGCCGCGCCAGTTTGGTCGCGATATGTCGCGCCGTCGGGCTCGCCAGCGCCAGATCATTCAGCAGCGCACGCCCCTGCGCCTGGTCCGATTGACCGTAACGGCGACGCAACACCGTCTGTGCGCCGGGCTCGTGCAGCAGCGCACGAAACAGGAACTGTCCGGTCGCGTCTGCCTGCAGCGGGCCGGCGCCATCGGCACCGCCGAGCGACCAGCCGGTGAGTACTTTGGCAAAACTGGTGACGTCGGTCTGCGTATAGCCGGCGTCGACGCCGAGCGTATGCAGCTCGAGAATTTCCCGCGCCAGATTTTCATTCAGCCCGAGCGTGCGCTCACGGCGTGCCGCACGCTGCGCAAGCACGGAATTCGGTCCGACCGAGCGCTGGTTGTCCAGATACAGCAGCATCGCCGGGTGCTGCTCGACGGCGAGCAGCAGCTCGCGGAAATTGCCGAGCACATGCGGACGGATCGCCTCGCGTTCCAGGCTGCCCGCGACACCCAGCACGGCCAGTTTGTCGACCGAGACGGCAAAATGATTGCTCCAGAAATACACCAGCCGCTCGACCCACGGACGCTCGGTGATCACCGCGTTGCGCAGCCGAGCCTGAATTTCTGCGATGTAGATCGGCCGGAAGAGCTGCGGCAAGCGCATGGCGGCCGCCACAGCCGCGCTCGAAGCTGACGCCGCGGCAGCGGCGGTGTGGCCGTCCTCGGCGGGCCCGGCTCGTCGCTGGGTTTGCAGTTGCTGTCGGATCGCCGCGGCATCGCTGAGGATCTCGGCTGAAGAGCGCAGGCCAGCGGCCGGCAGCGCAGCTGGCGCACCGCGCAGCTGCGCCTCGAGCCAGCCGCGCGCGTCGGCACCGATCATGCCAAGCTCGCCAGGCTTCGCGCCCAGACCGAAGCGATTAGCGGCAATAGCGGAGGCGTAGTCCAACGACACGGTAATACCAGCTCCTAGGAGCCAAGCAGCGCGTGGCTTTAGCGACAAGCGCGCCAGCGAGAGGATCGTTGACTGCGGGCAGTGAGACCTGCGTCTCGTAGCTCAGCAGCGACGGGGCATCGCCAATTCAGGCTCGGTCAGCGGATCGCTGCGATCGATGAACTGTGTTATCGCTCCTCAACAACACCCGCGAGCTGCTCTGCACAAATCGCCCAGCCCCGATGGAAGCCCATTTTCTCGTGCGCCTCGCGATCAGCGATGGTCCAGTGGCGCACACAGGCCGTGTACGCCGTGCGTCCGGATTGGTTGCCGAACCTCACAATGACCGTCATGAACGGCTTGTCGGAGGGCTCCCAGGCCCGGGTGTAGGCATCGGTGAATACCAGCGACTTGTTCTTGACGACTTCCAGATAGACACCGCGGTTGGGGAACTCGGTACCGTCGGGGCCACGCATGACAATGAGACTCGATCCACCGACCCGAACATCCGTCTCAACGCTCGGTGTGGTCCAAGGGGCCGGGGCGAACCAGCGCTTGAGAAGCGTCGGCTCGGTCCAGGCGCGGAAGACTTTCTCGGGCGGCGCATCAATGACGCGCTTGAGGATCAAGTCACGTCCGTCTGTGGAGGTAGTGGTCTTGTGCATGGTCATGGGAAGCTCCGGCAACGAATGCTACGCATGGCGAGGCTGGCCTGCTGAAGCGCGCTGAGCGCTCGGCTCACAGTCCTTGTCGGGCCCGCTTTGGAACGGCAATTGAGCCCCGGTCTCGAGCAAGGTCTTCAGTCCGCTGATGATCTCGTACCAACCGCCGCCCGCGCCCCGGGATTCCCACGTGCCGGCGACCAGCGCGGCGACTTTCGGCGCACCGGTGACGTCGTGGATGATCGTGAGCCGCGACACGCCGCCGCGAACCGGCTCAATCTCGAGCGTGAGGCGCGTGAACCCCTCGGCCGCCAGGGTCGGCTCCATCAGCATGCGCCAGCTCTGCACCAGCTTGCGGTGCGCGCTCAGCTCGAGGATTTCGCCATCGATGATGACATCGGGGATATCCGGGAACTGCTTCATGCCCTCGTTCGGATGGGCGCGGAATTGGCCGCCGACGCGCAGGTCGTACTCGACCAGCGGCGCGTAGCCGTACCTCACCGACCACTCGGGCCGCGTGAGTGCGTTCCAGATCGCCTCCGGCGTGGCCTTGATATAGGCGCGGTAGGTCTGAATCGTCTTAGGGATGTCTGCAGCGGACATGATTCATTTCTCCTTTCGATGGTCGCGATGTGCTCGACCGAACAGAATGCCCAGGTAGCGGTGCAGGTGCTCGAGGCTCTCGCTCACGGCCTTGGGGCTTTGCTTGGCTTTGGCAAAGATAAAAGAGCCCTGCAGGACCGCTTGAATGAAATAACCGACGCTTTCCGCACTCCAGGAGGCCCGGGGCGCATAGCGTTTCTTGGCCGCTTCGATATCGCGTGTCAGCTCGGCGATGTGCGAAGCCATCGCTCGATCGCAGGCGGCTCGGATGTCGGGATGGGTGGCGTAAGTCTCCTGAACGAGCGTCCCGAGCAGACACGTGTAGTCGGGTAATTCCCCGGTAAGGATCGAGCCACGAAAGTCCACATAACCGAGCAGCCGATCCACGGGGTCTTTCGCTTGGTGGTACGGCGCCGAGGCGAAAAAGCTCTCAGTCATCGAGCGCCAATGTGCGACGGCGCTGAGCGCCAGTTCGTCCTTGCTGTTGAAGTGGTGGAAAAAGCTGCCTTTGGTGACCTCCGATTGATGACAGATGTCATCGATCGTCGTGGCCGCGTAACCCTTGGCACGAATCACCTGCAGCGCGGCGTCGAGCAGCTTGGTCTTCGAGTAGTGCTGGGGATGGGCTGCCATGAGCACCTTTCCATACCGTCTAGTTGGTACAATACCGTCTGATCGGTATGGGATCAAGAATCAGCCGCGTGTGCGACTGGCAATGGCGCACCCAGACCCGGCAAGTGTCGACCGCGCGGTACGCACACAGGTGCGTGGCGGCTGAAGCTGGCTTATGGTGCGCGCCTATGCCCTACCGACACGACACGATCTGGTGCTGATCGCCAGCGGCCACCGGCACGGCATGCTCCTGCCACTGCTACGTCGGGCCGCGTTAGCGGCGCTGATGGCGAGCGTCGCGAGCTGCTCCCTGATTTCGCTGAAGAGTCCGGAAAAGCCGCTGTCCACGCGCGATCTCAATGCACGCATCCTGACGCACGAGTATTCCGCGCACTTCATTGCTGCCGTGGAGCAGACCGCCGACCAGATCGCCGCCGCCACCGGGGCTGCTGCGGTGCGCCGCAATGCACTGCGCTGGAAGATTGCCGCAACAGACACGAGTGAGCGTGCCGCGGGCCAGATCGTGCCGATGATGGGTCTGTTGGACACGTGGGCGTTGTCGGTTCAAATGCAGCAGTATCTCGCCGACGGCGCAGGACGAGCCTTGTTTGCTGCCCAGCAGCCGCTCGCCGTGGCGCTGGCGGGGCAACTGGCCGGGCAGGCGCAAGAGCTGGCCCGGGGACTCACCGCGCCGGAAGAGTTCGCGCACGACCAGCGCTTCATCGATGGCTACGCTCGCGCGCACCCGATTGAAAGCCTCGGATTCGTACGTGCTTCGATCGTGGATCTTTGGACGCACGATAGCGGCGCCGAGCTCCGGTTGGTCGACTCGCTGGGTACGGTCCCCGAAGCCCTGGCAAACGCCGCCGACCTGCTGCGCATGTACGGCGACACAGGCCCTTCACAGCTGTTGTGGAAGGCGCAGCTGGCTGCGCAGGAGTCCGGACTGAGCGGCACAGAGTTGCAGAGCGCGCTACAGCGCCTGGATGAGCGCATCGCCGCCGTGTCGGTGACGGCCGGCGAAATGCCGGACCTGGTCAAGGGCGTCGCGCGCGACGTGGGTGTGCGCTTCAATGCCTCCTGGGCCGAGCTGATGGGCGCCGTCCACAGTGAGGGCCGCACGCTGTCCGCCTCGGTGAGCGCCGAACGGCAGGCCGCGGTGCAAGCGGTGGACCTCGAGCGCGCAGCGGTCGCCGCGGATGCCGCCCGAATTGCCAGTCAGGTCATTCGCGAGGCCGGCGAGCAGGCGCGCGCTGTGGTGCACGAGGCATTGCTCGCGCTCATCGCAATGGCGGTGGTCCTGCTCGGCCTGCCGTTTGCCGCCGGCTATTTCGTGGGGCGTGCGCGCCGCAGTCAATGATGTCGCCGCGGCGCGCACGCATGAGTACTAATCGCGCCAGTTGAACCGTCAATCGACCGGCAGCTCCATCACCGAAAGGCTGTTGGTAATGTCATCGATCACCGCGTAGTTGAAGCCAGCGACGGACTCACGCACGGCGTCGATGCCAAATGCCCCGCCCTGGGCCGCATCGACGTTGTACTCGCGGACAAATTGACCCCACTTGGTGAATTCCACGATTTCGCTCGGGTGCAGCACATCCGCGTTGACCGCGTCGCCATTGGCCGTCAGCAGATTGCCGTTGGGTGCAAACCGCAACGCCAGTGGCCCGCGCAGGTGCGAGTCAGCAAATACCAGATTCCCCATGTTGACGGGGCTGGTGCTGGTGCGGTGGCTGGCAGCGGTGATGGCAAAGATGGCATTGTCGGCCGTCGAGGCGACATAGAGCGTGTCGGATTGCTCGTCGAAGGCGAGCCCGGTGGGACCCAAAACTAGGGCCGCCACGTCGGGCACGTGCGTATAGCCGCCAGCGATCTTGGTTTTCTTCAGCAGCTTGAGGGCCCCGGACTCCACCGCGACGTCCAGACGCGATACGGTGCCGTTCAACACGTTGGAGACAAACACATGGGAGTGCAGGCCGTCATCGTCAAGGGCAAGATCATGACGTAGTGCCACGCGCCTCCTGCAGTAGCGTTCATGGACGAGGTCACGGTCGTGAATCCGCGCGGTCCCCACCACTGATCGATGTGCCTGGGATCCAGCCACGCTGTGAATACCAGCTCGCGCGGGGCGTTGAAGAGTCGCGAGATTACTATTTCCCGATCGGCCGTATGGCTCATGGCGCTTCTCACTTTCTGTTCTGCAGCTTGCTCGTTGCCTACGTGCGCTTGTGCGATCGTCGCGGCCTGCGTTTGGGCGCAGGCGCTTGCTCTGCCTTCTTCCGTTCGAGGTGCAATTCGAGGCGATCGAAGCTCTGCTGCCAGTGCTGCCGGTAGCGTTCGACAAATTCGGCGACCGCCTTGAGCGGAGCCGGCTCGAGCCGGCACGGGCGACGCTGTGCATCGCGGCCGCGCACAATGAGGCCGGCACGCT
>DATNNU010000033.1:0-14040 GCA_035601675.1 Steroidobacteraceae bacterium
CGCCATCGAGCTCTTCGGCGAAGGTCGCGAAATATACGCCCTCGGTGCCGCACAGTCCGATGTCTGCCACGTCGACGCCAGAATCCGTCAGGCCGCGTGTCAGTGAATCGCGCAGGTGAGCGCTCGATTCACGGATATCGCGCCCAACCGCGACCCGCTGCGGTTTGACGAACGCCGCATAAGCTTGGCCGATCTGATAGGCAAGCGTGTCGTTGAGCTCGTCCGGAATGCGGCCGCGAACATCGTAGGCCTTGAAACAGCGCAGCTTGACCATTCAATCCTCTCTGAACGCCAGGGTACAAAACGAGCGATATTAGCCGCTTGAGACGGCCGCAGGTGTCGCTACCGCTAAGTGTTGGTGCCCTGGCGGCCGTAGCGGTCTTCGAGGCGCACAATGTCGTCCTCGCCGAGATAGCTGCCCGACTGCACCTCGATGATGTGCAGCGGAATACGCCCCGGATTCTCGATGCGATGGCGCACGCCAATCGGGATGTAGGTCGATTGGTTCTCCTCCAGCAGATAAGTCTCATCGCCGCGCGTGATCCTGGCGGTGCCGGAGACTACGACCCAATGCTCGGCGCGATGATGATGCATCTGCATCGACAGCACGCCGCCGGGATGCACCATCAGGCGCTTGACCTGGAAGCGCTCGCCGATGTCGATGCTGTCGTAACTGCCCCAGGGACGGAATACTTCGCGATGCAGGGAATGCTCGTAGCGTCCACCGGCCTTGAGCCGCGCGACCAGCTTTTTCACGTCCTGCACGCGGTCCTTGGGCGCGACCAGCACGGCATCCTTGGTTTCGACCACGACATGATCGCGTAAGCCCACCGTCGCCACCAGCCGGCTCGCGGCGTAGATATAGCTGTCGTGGGTATCCTCGACCATCACGTCCCCAACCAGTGCGTTGCCCTGCGCATCGTGCTCGCAGGCGGCATGCAGCGAAGTCCAGTTGCCGACATCGCTCCAGCCGGCCTCGAGCGGCACCACCACCGCATCGGCGGTCTTCTCCATCACCGCATAGTCGATCGATTCGCTGCGGCAGTCGCGGAATGCGGCCGGGTCGATGCGGGTGAAATCCAGATCACGCACTGTGCCTGCAAAACTGTTGGCGCACGCCGCGGCAATGTCCGGCGCGAATCGCTCAAGTTCCTCCAGGTAGCGGCGGGCGCGGAACAGGAACATGCCGCTGTTCCAGTAATACTCGCCCGAGGAAAGGAACGCCTGGGCCCGCGCCAGCTCGGGCTTTTCCACGAATTCGCCGATGCGATAGCTGCCAGCCGTGAGACTGCCGCGCCGGATGTAGCCGTAACCGGTCTCGGCCGTCGTCGGCACGATGCCGAAGGTCACCAGCGCGCCATTGCGTGCCGCCGCGCTCGCGACCTCGATTGCGCTGTGAAAGGCCACCACATCGGGGATGACATGGTCGGCGGGCAGCACCAGCAGCAGCGGGTCGCCCTCCTCCCCGGCCAATGTCGCATGCGCCGCCAGCGCAATCGCGGGCGCGGTGTTGCGGCCCGTCGGCTCGAGCACGATGGCGCGCGGCTTGCAATCGATCGCGCGCAGCTGTTCGGCGACCAGAAAGCGGTGCGCCTCATTGCACACCACCATCGGCGCACCCACGTCGAGTCCAGCCAGCCGGCGCACCGTGTTCTGCAGCATGGTGCGGGGACCGACCAGCGCTAACAGCTGTTTCGGATGCAGCTCACGCGACAGCGGCCATAGCCGTGTGCCGGCGCCGCCGGACAGAATCACGGGAACGAGCATAAGTTAGAGACTCTCCATGGTGGCGCCGGCGACACGCGGCTCGGCCTGCGGCACCCGGCCACGGCCGATCGCGAAATATTCGAAACCCAAGCGCTGCATCAGCGCCGGGTCGTATAGATTTCTGCCGTCGAAGATCAGCGGCTGGATCAGCAGGGTCTTGAGACGGTCATAGTCGGGGCTGCGAAACTCCTTCCATTCGGTCGCGATCAACAGCGCATCCGCACCCTGCGCCGCCTCGTAGGCGTCCTTGCAGAGCGCCAGGCGCTCGGCATGCGGCGCGTGCGCATACAGCCGCCGGGCCTCATTAGTCGCCACCGGATCATAGGCGCGCACGCTGGCGCCCGCGGCCAGCAAGGCATCGATGACGATTCGGCTCGGCGCCTCGCGCATGTCGTCGGTATTGGGCTTGAAGGCCAGGCCCCACAGCGCAAAGGTGCGTCCGCCCAGCCGATCCTTGAAATACGCCCGCAGCTTGTGCACCAGCACGGTTTTCTGCCGCTCGTTCACGCTCTCGACCGCGCGCAGCAGTGTGGCATCGTGACCGACGCGATGGGCGGAACGGATCAGCGCTTTCACGTCCTTCGGAAAACAGGAGCCGCCGTAACCTATTCCGGGATAAATAAAACTGTAGCCGATGCGCGGATCGGAACCGATGCCGATGCGCACCTTCTCGATATCGGCGCCGACTCGCTCGGCCACCGCCGCCAACTCGTTCATGAAGCTGATCTTGGTCGCGAGCATGGCATTGGCGGCGTATTTGGTGAGCTCGGCGGATCGTATGTCCATCACCACCAGCCGATCGTGGTTGCGCGTAAACGGTTCGTACAGCGCCCGGATCAACTCGGTGGTGCGCGGATTGTCGGTGCCGATCACGATCCGATCCGGCCGCATGAAATCGTCGATCGCGGCGCCTTCCTTCAGGAATTCCGGGTTCGAGACCACGTCGAATTCGATCGCGACCGCGCGCGCGGCCAGCGCCTGCTGCACTTCCAGGCGCACCTGATCGGCAGTCCCGACCGGCACGGTCGATTTTGTGACCAGGATGGCGTAACGCGGCAGGTGCTCGCCGATGGCGCGCGCTACTTCCAGTACATGCCGCAGGTCGGCCGAGCCGTCCTCATCGGGCGGCGTGCCGACGGCGATCAGCTGAAACAACCCGTGCTCGATCCCGCGCGCGCCGTCGGCCGTGAATTCCAGCCGGCCGGCCGTGCGATTGCGGTGCATCAGCGCCTCGAGCCCCGGCTCGTGGATCGGCACCTCGCCGCGGTTGAGGCGCTCGACGCGCGCGGCATCGGTATCGACACAGACGACGTGGTTACCGGCCTCGGCCAGGCAGGCCCCGGAAACCAGGCCCACATAGCCCGAGCCGAAGATGGTGACTTTCATTGATAAAGGCTTGAAATAGCTACAAAACGCAGCCTAGCGGAAGCGCGCAGACAAGGCAAAGCAGCGCCCCTGTAACCGTATCTTTATAACCAGATTGTTACCAGCTTGATACTGACCCGGATACCCGAACTTCATACGATGCGCGGTTGCAGGAGCGCGCATGTCGATTAACTTCGAGCAGATTACCAAGCATTACAACGCCGCGCCCGTCGTCAACGATGTTTCATTGCAGATTGAGGCCGGCGAGTTTTTTGTGCTGCTGGGCCCCAGCGGCAGCGGCAAGAGCACGCTGCTGCGCATCGCGGCCGGCCTGACCGATGTCGATCACGGCCGCATTTCATTTCACGGCCGCGACGTAACCAACATCCGCGCCCGCGAGCGCGGTGTAGGTCTGGTTTTCCAGCACTACGCGCTGTTTCGTCACATGACGGTCGGGGAAAATGTCGAATTCGCGCTGCGCGTGCGCGGCGTCAGGCGGCGCGATCGCGCACGCCGACGCGATGAACTACTGCAGCTGGTCGCTCTCGAGGGTTACGAGAATCGCCTGCCGGGTCAGCTCTCGGGCGGCCAGCAACAGCGCGTAGCCGTCGCCCGGGCACTGGCGCACGAGCCGCAGGTACTGTTGCTTGACGAACCCTACGGCGCGCTCGATGCCAAGATTCGCGTCGAACTGCGCGAGACCATTCGACAGGTCCAACGCCGCCTCGGCATGACCACGATTCTGGTGACGCACGACCAGGAAGAGGCGTTCGCGCTCGCCGATCGCATCGGCATCATGAACAATGGCCGCCTGCTGGAGACCGGGCGCGCCGAAACCCTCTATCGGCGTCCGGCGACGCGCTTCGTCGCCACCTTTCTCGGCGCCGCGAACCTGTTTCTCGGCGAGCGGGGCTCCGAGGGACTGCGTCTCGGCAACCGTTTCCTGGCGGTAGGCGACAGCCTGAAGGCCGCCGGCATGGGCAATGAGGTCGTCACGATCGTGCGCCCAGAGGACATCGAGGTGGCCGAGGACGAAGACCGGCTGCGCAGCAGCCCATTGAGCGTGGGTCATGTGCTGTCGGTGGATTTCGGTGGTGTGTTCGAGCGCCTGCGGGTACAGCTGCCGCGCGAATCCGAGGTCATATCGGCAGTCGCCCGCGAGCATCTGCCCAATGCCGCCGGCAGCGCCCACGCAGCGCCGCCGGTCGTCGTCGACGTCACGCGCACCAATGGCGAACAGGCGCAACTGCCGCTGATACCGGGCAAACGCGTGGCGCTCGCCATCCGCCGCTTCCACGTGTTGCCGACGCCGATTTCGAGCTTCCGCATCCTGAGCAGCGATCCGGCCACCGCCGCAGCGCTGCGCCAGGCGCCGCTGCTGCGCCAGCTGGTGCAGAGCATGCAGGCTCCGGTGCTTGAAGCGCAGGACAAGGGCGAGCGCGATGCGACGCAGACCGGCGTGGCCGTGATTGCCGGCGGCGGCAACCGCACGATCGACGAGATCGTCGCCGCGGCCGCCCAGGGACGGCGGCAGATGCTGTGCATCCCACCGCACTTGGCCCTACCGCGGCGCATGTTGATTCAGTGCAACAGCGATGCGGCGCGCTCCACGACTCTCGGTCTGGTCGCCAGCGTCATGCGCCACCTGCACGCCGAGGCAACCTTTGTCAGCGTGCAGAGCCCGGCCGCGCCGCGCTCGGAAGTCACCAGTTCCTTCCGCCGCCTGCTCGATGCGCGTGCCGAGCTGCAGGAGACTCACGGTCTGGACATCCGTACCGATGTGCAGATCGGCGACCTCAATGGCTGGGTAGCGCATCTGGCCGCGTCCTCCGAACCGGTGCTGGTGGTGCTCGGGCTCGATGGTTCGCCGCACGAACTCGAGCAGATCCTGCACAACGATTTCCAGCCGCTATTCAACCCCGGCGGCAGCTGCGCCGTGCTGCTGTCGTGCACCGGGCAGCCGACCGCGGGCGCCGAGAGCCGCTCGAGCGGCATCGACTCGCTGTTCGACAGCAGAGCGCTCGATCTGATGCAAAGGAATCCGATTTGAATGTGTCCGGGCCACGCCGAGTGGTCATGAAGCGGGCGGCCACGGTCTTCGCTACGCTCATCTGCGCCGTGCTGCTGCTCGCCTGCGCCAAGCCGGCAGGGGTCGCGAGCACCGCTCAGGTGACGCTGCTGAATGCGTCATACGATCCGACACGCGAGCTGTATGAGGCGGTGAACAAGGCGTTTGCCGCCGAGTGGCTCGCCAGCACGGGCGTGCAGGTCAGCATCCACCAGAGCCATGGTGGCTCGGGCAAGCAGGCGCGCGCCATCATCGATGGGCTCGAAGCCGACGTCGCGACGCTCGCCTTGGCCTACGACATCATCGAGCTGAACAAGAGAGCGCAGCTGGTCCCGGCCGACTGGGCCTCGCGCCTGCCGAACAACAGCGCGCCCTATACCTCGACCATCGTGTTCCTGGTGCGCAAGGGCAATCCGAAGAACATCCGCGACTGGGACGATCTGATTCGACCCGGCGTCCAGGTGATCACCCCCAATCCGAAGAGCTCGGGTGGCGCGCGCTGGAACTACCTGGCCGCGTGGGCCTGGGCGCTCAAGCAGCCTGGCGGCGACGATGCCAAGGCGAAGGATTTCGTGCACAAGCTGTACAAGAACGTGCCGGTGCTGGATTCCGGCGCGCGCGGCGCCACGGTGACGTTCGTCGACCGCGGCATAGGCGATGTGCTGCTGGCCTGGGAAAACGAGGCGCTGCTGGCAAAGCAGCAGCTCGGACCCGACAAGCTCGACATCGTGCTGCCCTCGCTGAGCATACTGGCCGAGCCGCCCGTGACCGTGGTGGATAAGGTGGTGGATCGGCGCGATACGCGCAAGCTCGCCGAGGCGTACCTAAGATTTCTCTACACCAGGCAGGGTCAGGAGATCATCGCGCGCAATTTCTACCGTCCGCGCGCTGTGGAAATCGCCAGCAAGTACGCCAGCCAGTTTCCGACGCTCAAACTGGTGACCATCGACGATACGTTCGGCGGCTGGGAGAAGGCCCAGGCGACGCATTTCGACGACGGCGGCACTTTCGACCAGATCTACAGCCAGTAGCCCCATGAGCGACGCCGCCCTCACCCTGCCGCTGCCCCCAGGCGCCGCCGGCAACAGCCGCACGCGACGCAGCTTTCGCGTGCTGCCGGGCTTTGGCCTGACGATGGGCTACACGCTGGTGTACGTGTCGCTGATCGTGCTGATTCCGCTGTCCGCGGCCTTCCTGCGCTCGGCCGAGCTCGGACCGCAGAAGTTCTGGCATGTCGTCACCACGCCGCGCGTGCTGGCCTCGCTGCAGCTGAGCTTCGGCGCCGCGCTGCTTGCCGCGGCGCTCAACGGCGTGTTCGGGTTCATTATCGCCTGGGCTTTGACGCGCCAGCGCTTTCCGGGGCGCCGGCTGTTCGACGCGATCATCGATCTGCCGTTCGCGCTGCCCACGGCGGTCGCGGGCATCGCGTTGACGGCGCTGTACGCCCCCAACGGCTGGATCGGCCAGCTGCTGCTGCCGCTGGGTATCCACGTCGCCTACACGCCGCTGGGAATCGTGGTGGCACTGGCTTTCGTCAGCCTGCCGTTCGTCGTGCGGACGTTGCAGCCGGTGCTGGGCGATCTGGATCGCGAGGTCGAGCGCGCTGCCGAGACCCTCGGGGCCTCCAGATTCCAGACCTTCATCTGGGTGATGCTGCCCTCGATCTGGCCGACGCTGCTGACCGGTGTGGCGCTCGGCTTTTCACGCGCCGTGGGTGAATACGGCTCGGTGATTTTTATCGCCGGCAATATTCCGATGGTATCGGAGATCGCGCCGCTGATGATCATGACCAAGCTGGAGCAGTATCAATACGCCGAGGCCACCGCGATCGCCGTCGTGATGCTGCTGGCCTCGTTCGCACTGATGTTCGGCATCAATGGTCTGCAGCTCTGGGCGCAGCGGCGGCGGCAGTCGCGATGATCCGGGGCCAGCAGATACCGGAGGAACTGGGCCGCTACGCGCTGCTGGGCGTGGCGCTGTTCTACCTGGTCGGGCTGGTGGCGCTGCCACTGGTGGTGGTCTTCGTCGAAGCCTTCGCCAAGGGAATCGGCAGCTATATTCAGGCGCTGCTCGACCCGTACGCGCTCGCGGCCATGCGCCTGACCTTGCTGACCGCGGCGGTGGTCGTGCCGTTGAACCTGGTATTCGGCATCGCCGCCGCCTGGGCGATCGCCAAGTTCGAATTTCGCGGCAAGAATGCGCTGATCACCGCCATCGACCTGCCGTTTGCGGTCTCGCCGGTGATCTCCGGCCTGATCTACGTGTTGATGTTCGGCGCTCAAGGCTGGTTCGGTCCGTGGCTGATGGCGCACGGCGTGCGCATCATATTCGCCGTTCCGGGTATCGTGCTGGCGACCACATTTGTCACCGTGCCGTTCGTGGCCCGTGAGCTGATCCCGCTGATGCAGACCCAGGGCAATGACGAGGAAGTGACGGCGCTGTCGCTCGGCGCCAGCGGCTGGCAGACCTTCTGGCTGGTCACCTTGCCCAATATCCGCTGGGGACTGCTGTACGGAGTACTGCTCTGCAATGCGCGCGCGATGGGTGAATTCGGCGCGGTCTCGGTGGTCTCGGGCCACATCCGCGGTCAGACCAATACCCTGCCGCTGCATATCGAGATCCTGCACAGCGAATACAACTACGTCGGTGCGTTTGCCTCGGCCTCGATCCTGGCCCTGCTGGCGCTGGTCACGCTGGTGGCCAAGACCCTGCTCGAGCGCCGGCACCCGGAACTGCGCGCCGGCGTCACCCCACGCGCCTGACGAGGCGCTGGCAGGGCGCGATTGGCCGCCGCGCGCGCTGCGCTGGTCAGTGCGCGGCGTGAGGGTTAGGCTTCCCAGCCCATCGCAGACATGAAGCGCCGTGAATTCCGATAAATCAACTTCGCCGGCGCAGGTCGGGCTCGCCTCCTGGCTCGGCGGCGGCAGCGTGTTCATCGTGCTGCTGGCGGTCGCCGCGATTGCGATCACCTGCGCAATCCTGCTCAACCGCCTGGTGCAGCAGCAGGCGCTGGTGCGCACGCAGCTGGCGGTCGCCACTGCGCGCGAGCTGCTGCGGCGCGCCGGTGAGGACGCGCTCAGCGATGCGCGCGTGCTGGCCGAGCGCCCGACCCTGCAACGGCTGCTCGAGAGCGAGCCCAACAGCGGCCTGGAGCCGTTCCTGCGCCGCTTCAGCGAAACCACCGGTGCCGACGTGACGGCGCTGATGCGCGGCGATACGGCGCTGGCGCAGTCCGGGCCGGCCATGGACTGGCCCGAGATCGCCACCGCGCTGCAGGAACAGGGCGAGCGCTTCGTCATCGCACCGAAGAACGGCGGCGCGCTGATCTGGGGAGCGGCCGCGGCGGTGCCCGGCACCGGCGTGCGGGCGATCACGCTGAAAATTACCGACGCGGCGCTGCTGGGGAAACTCGGCGCTCAAGTCGGCGCACAGTTGCGGGCAGTGAATTTTGCCACCTACCACGCGCCGCCGGACGATGACATGACGCCGCTGCACACGCGGGCACTGGCCAATCCTGGCGGCGCGGCCGCAGACAAGCTGCCCGGCGACAATCCATATGCCGCGACCATGGTGCTGGCTGCTCAAACCGGCGAGGTCGTCGGACTGCTCGATGCGCGATTGAGCGGCGCCGAGTTCGTGGCCGCGACGCGCAGCTTCGACTGGATATTGGGCACGACGGCGATCATCGTGGCGGCGATCGCCGGACTGCTCGGCGTGCTGTACGGCCGCTGGCTGGCGCGCCCGGTGATAGCGCTGCGCGAGCTGGCCGAGCGCATCGGCCGCGGCGATTTTTCCACGGCGCTGCCGGCGGTGGCGCCGCTGGAAGTCGGCGCTCTCGCACGCTCCATGGACGAAATGCGGCGCAACCTGGTGGAGCTGACCGACGCCCTGCGACGCCGTGAGGCCGAAGCGCAGACCGTGCTCAGCGGCGTGATCGAGGGCGTGTACGCGGTCGATCACGAGCGGCGCATTCGTTACGCGAATGCGCAGGTGGCACGACTGCTGGGCCGACCGGCCGGGGAGATCGTGGGCCAGTTCTGCGGCGACGTGCTGCAGCCACAGCGCGTCAACGGTGAACGGCCGTGCGAACGCAACTGCCCGATCCTTGCGGCTCGTTCCGCGCCGCAGAGCAGTCTGCGCGAGACACTGTGCCTAAGCGATGGCAGCACTCGTTCGGCGATCGTACTGAGCGCGCCGCCGGTCCAGGGTGTGCAGGTGCAGATCCTGCGCGACGAGACCGACCTGGAGGCCGCGCGCCGCGCGCGCGACAGTGTGCTCGGCAATATTTCCCACGAATTTCGTACCCCGCTCGCGGCACAGCTGGCCTCGATCGAATTGCTGCGCGATGGCTTGAATGACATGCGGCCTGACGCGCAGCGCGAGCTGCTCGCCAACGTCGAGCGCGGCGTACTGCGCCTGATGCGACTGATCGACAATCTGCTCGAGAGCGTGCGCATCGAAGCCGGACAGCATTCTATCCGGCAGCAGCCGGTAGATCTGGCGGATGTGATCACCGACGCGCGCGGATTGATCGCACCGCTGCTGCGCCAGCGCCAGCTGAGCATCGAACTGGACGAATCGAGCATCGGCGCGATCGTGCGCGGCGATGCGCAGCGTCTCGGCCAGGTGTTCGTAAACCTGATCGCCAATGCCGCCAAGTTCGCCCCGGAGGGCAGCACCATCCGTATCGGCGGACAGCGTAGCGGCTCGCAGACCGAAGTCTGGGTGGAGGACGAAGGTCCGGGTGTGCCGGAAGGCGCCTCGGGCGCGATCTTCGAGCGCTTCCAACGCGGCGCTGATACCGAACCGGATGCACCGGGACTCGGACTGGGGCTGTGGATCGTCAAATCCATCATCGAGCGTCACGGCGGCAGTGTGCGCATGGAGCGCACGCGCGAGCGGCGCACACGCTTTATCCTGTCGTTGCCGCAGGAACCGGAGGATGGCGCTTGAAACTACTGATCGTCGATGACGATGCCGATATGCTGGCGGTAGTCGGCTTCGCATTGCGGCAGGCCGGTTTTCCGGTGGTCAGCGCCAGCAGCTATGGCACCGCGCTGAAAACCTTTCGCACTGAACTGCCGGATCTGGCGATACTCGACATCAATTTGCCCGGCGGCTCGGGCTTCGACCTGTGCGGCGTACTGCGCAAGGAAAGCACCGCACCGATCATGATGCTCACGGCACGCGGGGAAGAAGCCGATCTGGTGCGCGCGCTCGAACTCGGAGCGGACGACTATCTGACCAAGCCCTTCAGTCCGCGGACGCTGGTCGCGCGCGTCAAGGCGCTGCTGCGGCGCACGGGACATGAGGGCGGCGGCCAGACTCAAGCCGGCGAGCTGTCGCTCGACCCGGAGCTGCTGCTGCTGCGCATCGCCGATCGCGAAATCAGGATCACGCCGCTCGAGTCGCGACTGCTGCAGCTGCTGCTGGCGAATGCCGGACAGGTGGTGCACACGGACCGGCTGCTGGTGCACGTCTGGGGACATCGCGGCGGCGGCGATCGCCAGCTGCTCAAGCAACTGATCCATCGCCTGCGACAGAAGATCGGCGATGATCCGGAGCAGCCACGCTGGCTCAGTACCATTCCGAGCGTCGGTTACATGCTGCACGTCAGGGATAAAAATGTTCCGTAGGGCGGCCCGCAGGACTCTTGCAAACCATGGGGATTGAAGTCACAGTCATCTCGATAATCAAGATCGTTCATGAAAATCTACGGCGCCGACAACAAAGAGATGATGAATATCACTTCGCTCGAGCGCGACGGCTCCGAGCTCGTGGTCAAGGGCAAACTGTTCGGCGCCATGCCGCTGACCGCGAAATTGCGTCCGGAGGACGCGCGAGCCGCGCTCAAACTGCTCGACTTTCGCACCGCGCTGTTCCTGCTCACGCTGCTATTTCGCCGCAAGCGCGCCTGAGCACGAGGCGCAGCTAGTGCCAGCGACAGCGGCATCGGCATCGGCGACCCGCCGACCGGGCTTCATCCAGGGCATCATGTTGCTGCTGCCGATCACCATGGCGGTGATGGGCGTGTCGCTGCTGATCACCGTCGTGCCCTTGATGTACGAGCACTTCAAGGACATACCGCATTACGACTACCTGATTCAGGGCGGCGTGATGACCATGCCGGCGATCTGGGTGGTGTTGTTCTCGCCCGTTGCCGGCCTGCTCGCCGACCGAGTCGGCCGGCGCAGCATCCTGATGGCGGCGATGATCGTCTACGCCGGCATCGGGATCGCGCCCGCGTTGCTCGACAATCTGTACGCGATCATCGGCACGCGCATCGGGGTTGGCATCTGCGAGTCGATCGTCATGACCGTGTCGACCACCATGATCTGCGATTATTTCAGTGGCAAGTCACGCGAACGCTGGCTGGCCGGCCAGACTGCCACCGCATCGCTGTCGGCCCTGGCCATCATCCCGCTCGGCGGGGCGCTGGCGGCGAACTACGGCTGGCACGGGCCCTTCTATATCTATCTCTACAGCCTGCTGCTGGTGGCCGGTGTCGCGATATTCATCTGGGAGCCGCCGGCGGAGCCGAAGCCGGCCGTCACCGGCACGCACGCGGCGGCAGCGGTGCCGTTCCCGTGGCTGCGCATTCTCTCGCTATGCGCACTCACCATGGTCGCGGCGGTAATGTTCTATTCGATCATTACCCAGAACGGCAATGCGATGACCATCCTCGGCGTCACCGATCCGCGCAAACAGGCGGTGCTGACGATGCTCGGCAGTCTCGGGGTTCCAATCGGCACATTCCTGTACTGGGGCGCCTCCAAGCTGCCGATCGGGTGGCTGCTGTGCCTGGACTTCCTGTTGGTCGGCATCGGTTTCTGGGGCATGGGGCACGCAGTCAATCCAAGCAGCTATGTCGAGGCCGCATTCATCAACCAGCTCGGCTGCGGTCTGGTGCTGCCGACGATGCTGGTGTGGACGACACGCGGACTTGCCTATCAAATCCGCGGCCGGGGCAACGGCATGTGGCAGGCGAGCTTCGCCATCGGCCAGTTTGGCAGCGGCATGCTGCTGACCTTTCTCGGCAAGCAGCTCGGCGGCTTGCTGCCGGCGTTCTCGGCCCTGAGCGTCGTCTGCTTCGTGGTGGCGGCCGCGGCGATCGCCGGCGCGCTGCACGGGCGCAACAGCGCTCGAGCGCCGGCCGCCGTCTAGTCCTTGGCAGCGTTCGCGGGCACGTTCTGCGCCACGTCCCAGTGCTCGACGATCCTGCCATTCTCCAGCCGGTAGATATCAACCTTGGCCACGCCGCGGGTCTCTCCGGGCTTCTGGTCCCAGAATATCTGGGCGGCGACCAGATCTCCCTGCGCTATCGTGCGCTCGACCACCACGCGCGATGCCGGATACTCGTTGGTCAGCAGGTGGCTCAGTACTTTGATCGCGGCCACTTTGTCGTCCGGCAGCATCGCACTGTGCTGCCTGCAGTTCGGCCCGACATAGCGTTCGAAGCCTTCCTTGACCTGGTGCTTGTTAAACACCGTCTCCTCGAAGGCCAGCACCGTGTGGGTGTTGGTCCTGGCCACCTCGGCATCGATCAGGGCCCTGGACGTGGCGCAGCCGGTCGTGGTCGCGGCGACACCGACCATGAGCGCTGCGAGCATACTGCGCGTGAACATGGTCTGGATTCTCCGGGCGTTCGATTACGGAATCAGGACGGTCGAGCCAATGGTACGGCGACTCTCGAGATCGCGCTGTGCCTGTGCGGCCTGCGCCAGCGGATAACGCTGGCCGATATGCACGCGGATAACCTTGCGCTTGATGAGTGCGAACAGCGCGCGCGCGCCGGCCCGCCGCGCCTCGGCATTGCCCAGGTAGTCGCCGGCGCCCGCGCGCGTAAAGTACAGCGATCCGCGCTTGGCGAGTTCCAGCGGCGAGAACGGCGGGGCTGCCCCCGAGGCATTGCCGAAACTCACCATGATGCCGCGCGGCCGCAAACTGTCGAGCGACGCAAACAGCGTGTCCTTGCCGACACCATCGTAGCTGACGTCGACGCCTTGGCCGCGGTTGAGCTTGCGCACCCTGGCGGGCAGGTCGTGGTAGCCCACGAGCACCTGGTTGCAACCGTTGCGCCTGGCGAGCTTGGCTTTCTCTTCGGTGCTGACCACACCGATGACTTTGGCGCCGAGCGAGCGCGCCCATTGACTCAGGATCAGGCCAACGCCGCCGGCCGCGGCCTGAATCAGCACCACATCGCCGCGCTTGACCTTATGCGTCTGACGCAGCAGGAACCAGCTCGTCAGCCCCTTGAGCAATACGGCCGCGGCCTGTTCATCGCTGACGCCGGCGGGAATCTTCAGCAGCGCGTCGGCGGGTAGTACCCGCTGCTCGGCATAGGCCCCGGGCGCCGGGGATGAGTAGACCACGCGCTCGCCGAGCTTGATGCCACGCACTTTTCGCCCCACGGCCTCGACCACGCCCGCGGCCTCGGATCCGATGCCGGACGGCAACGGATGGGGGTACAGGCCGGTGCGCAGGTACACATCCGCGAAGTTCACGCCGATCGCGGTATGGCGCACCAGCGCCTCATGGGCAGCCGGAGCGCCGACATCAACGTCTTCCCATTTGAGCACTTCAGGGCCGCCGCGCTCGCTCAGACGTATTGCCTTGGCCATGCATGCTCCCGTTGAACTACCAGGCGGTCGCGCCGCCGTCGATGCGAAAATCGGCGCCCGTGACCCAGCTCGCCTCATCCGACGCCAGGTAGGTCGCGAACCATGCGATATCCTCCGGCTGGCCCAGGCGCTTGATCATGAGCTTGGCGAGGATGGCATCCTGGTAGCCGGGTTTTTCGAGCTCAGACTTGGTCGCCCCGGTGACGATCATGGCCGGCG
>DATNNU010000034.1:0-6070 GCA_035601675.1 Steroidobacteraceae bacterium
CGAGCAGAACCACTATCGTCATATTGCAATCGACGACAAGGTCTCGCCGCAGGTGTTCGACCGCTTTCTGAGCGCGCTCGACGGCCAGCACAGCTATTTCCTTGCCGGCGACGTGACTGGTTTTGAGCGCTGGCGCACCAAGTTCGGCGACATGATCCACACCGGCGAGATGGACCCGGCCTACCTGATCTTCAACGTGTTCCAGCAGCGCAATCGCGAGCGCATCAACCACGCGCTCAAGCTGCTGGACACCGAGCCGGACTGGAGCGTCGACGAGAGCTTCAACTTCGATCGCGAGCATGCGCCCTGGCCGGCCACGCAGGCGGACATGGATGAGCTGTGGCGCCTGCGCGTCAAGAACGACGCCATCTCGCTGATGCTGACCGGCAAGAGCTGGAGCGACACGGCAGACCTGCTGCGCAAGCGCTACCAGCGCGTCCTCTCGCGGCTCGACAAGATCTCGCCCGAGGACGTGTTCGAGTCGTTGATGAACGCCTATTGCGCCGTCTACGATCCGCACAGCAATTATTTCTCCCCGCGCAGTTCCGAGGAGTACCACATCCAGATGAGCCTGAGCTACGAGGGCATCGGCGCCTCGCTGCAGCTCACCGATGACTACATCACCGTCACCAACATCCTGCCCGGCGGTCCGGCCGCCACCGATGCCAGCCTCAAGCCGAACGATCGCATCACCGGGGTCGGCCAAGGCCACGACGGGCCGGTGACCGACGTCATCGGCTGGCGCCTCGACGATGTGGTGCAGCTGATTCGAGGCAAGATCAACACCATCGTGCGGCTGCAGATCCTGCCCGCCGGCGCCACCCCCGGGACCGCCGAGCGCACCCTCGAACTGGTGCGCAACAAGGTCACGCTCGAGGCGCAGGCGGCCAAGAAGGAGGTGCGGCAGATCACGCGCAACGGCCACGCCTATAAAATCGGCATCATTACCGTGCCGAGCTTCTATAACGACATGGACGCGGCCAATGGCGGCGACGCCAACAACCGCAGTACCACCCACGATGTACGCCGGCTGCTGCAGGCACTCGCCGCCGGCGGTGGGATCGACGCCCTGGTGCTCGACCTGCGCGGCGACGGCGGCGGTTATCTGCCCGAGGCCATCGGGCTGACGCATCTGTTCATCAATCACGGACCAGTGGTGCAGCTCAAGGACACCTCGGGGCACCTCGAAGTCCTCGACGAGCCCGATCCGGGACAAGCGTATGCCGGTCCGCTCGCCGTGCTGGTGGATCGCACCAGCGCGTCGGCGTCCGAGATCTTTTCCGGCGCAATCCAGGATTTCCATCGCGGCCTGATCATCGGCCAGACGACGTTCGGCAAGGGCACCGTGCAGAGTGTGATTCCGCTCGATCGCTGGTCCTCGCGGGCCAGCGAAGGACAGGTCACGGTGACCATCGGCAAGTTCTATCGCATCACCGGCGAGAGCACGCAGCTACGCGGTGTCGCCCCGGATATCGCCCTGCCGTCACCGATCAGCGCCGACGATGTCGGCGAGAGCGTCCTCGAGCACGCCCTGCCCTGGGACCGGATTGCATCGGTGCCGTTTCGGGCTCAGGTTCCAGAGCCCACCATGATGCAGACGCTCGCGGGCGAGGAGAGCGTTCGCGCCCTGCACAATGCCGATTACCAGTGGTTGATCGCGAGCCTGAGTTCGCTCGACAATGCACGCAAGGAAAAGACGCTGTCGCTCAGTCTGAAGAAGCGCCAGCAGCAGCGCGTCGCGCAGGATCTGGCCCGCCTGACGCAGGAAAACGTGCGCCGCGGCGCCGACGGTCTGCCGCCGTGGAAGGCGGTCGACGACATCAGCATCAGCGATGAGCCGGATGTGATACTGGCGCAGGCGAGCGACATCATGGCCGATGCGGTGGCGAGCGACGCCAGCCGCAGCGCGCCGGCGGTCGCACAGCAGGCCCCGGGCGCGATCGCGAATCACTAGCGGCGATCGCGCCGAGCTGCTCGGTGCGCCTCTAGCGCAGCAGCACGCGGAAGATCTCCCACAGATCGTCCGACAGCACTTTCGAACCGTCGATCGCGGCTGCGAGACTCTCGGCCGTCGGCACCGTGTCAGCGGTACTGCGGTATTTCGCCAGCTCCCGCAGGCGCTCCGAGCGCTGCTTGATCTCCTGCTGCAGCGTGCTGCGCTGCTGCAGCAATCCACGCCCCTGCACGATCGTGACCATCGTCGCCTCGCAGTGTGCGCGATCGCCGTATTCATCACGCGGCGGCTCGCGCCGGCCGGACGCCGCGCGCGCCAGTTCCATGAGCGGCGTGCGCGCCAGTCGCTCCACCAGCACCTGCCCATAGGCGATCACCGCCTGATTGATCGCCCGGCGAGCGTCGATCGACAGAGCGCCAAATTCCGGTGTCGGTTCGGCGTCGAGCGCATCGCGCCCAATGCGCGCGGCCTCCAGATCCTGCATGCACAGCATTGACTGCAGACTGGCGGTCTGCAGACGCTGACGAATGGTGCGACGTTTGAAGAAGTGCCAGACCTGGCGCAGATGCGCGAGTTGCTGTTCGAGTTGCGCGACTGTGTCGCGGGCGGCGACGGCCTTGTTTTCCGCATCGCGCAGTTTGGCCTCGATCCCCTGACGGCGCTCAAACTGTTCGCGGTTGTGCTCGGCAAAGAAGGCGCGGCGCTCGCGCTCTTCCTGCTGCGCGGCGAGTTCGGCCACGAACTGCGTGAGCAGGGTGCGGCCGAGATTCCACAATTCGCGCAGCTGATAGAAAACCAGGGTGGGATACGCGGTCTCGGGCTGGGACAGGCGGCCTTCCAGTCCCTGCAGCATTTCCTGCACGCGCGCAGTCGCGCCTTCCTGCTGCTTGACCCGATCCTTCATTCGCTGCACTTCGTCCTGCAGCGAGATATGGGATTTCTTCAGTTCGGCGCGATTGCGAAACAGGTGCAGCACGCGGTCGTCGTCGACCTCGAGCTTGTTTGAATCCCCGCCGAGTCGCAGGAAACCCAGTTGTGAGATCAGCTTTATTAGTGGCGCCATGATGCGCACGGGCCACCATCCGCGAGCCGTTTGTGAAAAGCCCTAGATCGTGAACCTGTGGCCCCGCTCTACGCAGTATTCCAGCCACTTATTTAGCATCATGTTGCGAGTCCAACGCTGATGCAGTTCACGTTCCCCCTTCAGGGGGTCCCGCCGTCGCGAGTTATGTTCCTTCGGCCGTTGCGGCCGGAACTGATCCGCCTCGAGCAGCCGCGCGTCGTGATAGGCGCGTAACCCGAGGTCCGGCAGCCGCTCGAAGGCGCCGCTGTCACCCGACGGTAATAGGTAGCTCAGCGTCAGCATACTGGTATAGGGCATGTGCTCGAGCACCGTCAGACGCAGCTCACAGTCGCCATCGACACGCGAGATCAGCGTTCCGGATAAGCGCGTTGGATCGCCCGCCAGATGCAGGAAGCGCAGGTAGTTGCTCTCGTACAGGCTCATCAGCGCCACAAACCCTCGGGGGCGCGCCCGCCACGACACCTTGATGTCAGCTTCGCAGAGCATGCATCGACTATAGCATGTGAGGCTTTGGCAAAGCCGCCGCCTTGAGATGATTTAGTGCCGTGGTTCTCGGACTGCCGGCAGCGCCTGGGTGCGCGCCATGGCAGCCTTCAGGGCTTGACGAACATGCGCTCGCGGTAATAGCGCAGTTCACTGATGGATTCGTAGATGTCGGCGCGCGCCAGGTGCGCCGACTGCTTGTTGTAGCCGCTCGCCATCGACGGCATCCAGCGCCGGGCCAGCTCCTTGAGGGTGCTGACGTCGAGATTGCGGTAATGGAAAAACTTCTCGAGCTCTGGCATCAATCGTGCCAGAAAACGCCGGTCCTGACAGATGCCGTTACCGCACATCGGCGACATGCCCGGCGGCACATGAGTGCTCAGGAACAACAACGTCTGGCGCTCGGCCTCGGCCACGGTCATACGGCTTGAACGCACCCGCGTCAGCAGGCCGGAACCGCCGTGCTGGCGCTGATTCCAGGCGTCCATGCGCGCCAGGACCTCTTCTGGCTGCTGGATCACCAGATCCGGGCCCTCGGCAACGACGTTGAGGCTGTTGTCGGTGAGCACCGTGGCGATCTCAATGATCTGATCCGTATCCGGCATCAGCCCGGTCATCTCGAGGTCGATCCAGATCAGATATTCGTGATTCGCCATAGCGCCTCGTAGCCGCGACAGTTAGGGCATCATAGCAAGGAATGTCGGTCGCCCGAGTCACTGTCACCCATCGCCGCTTGCTGCGCGTGCGCGCTAAAGACGGCCGCGAAGCTGTGGCGCGCCCGGCTCGTCGCGAGCTGTCGATCGTCTGCGGCGACTTCGTGCGCTGCGAGCTCGATGTGCACCACGACGAACTCAATGTGGTCGCGGTCGAACCGCGCAGCAGCGCGCTCTATCGTACCAATGCCCGCGGCGGCGGCGAACTGATCGCCGCCAATCTGTCGCTGTTGCTGGTGGTGGTTGCGCCGCTGCCGCAGCCGGATTTCTTTGTGGTCGATCGCTACCTGTGCGCGGCGCGGTGCGCGGGGCTGGCGGCGGCGGTGGTGCTGAACAAGTCGGAGCTGGCGGTGGACGCCGACATCGAGCAGGAGATGGCGAACTACAGCGCCGCCGGTTACCGCTGCCTGCGAGTCTCGGCGCAGCTACCGGCCGCGATGGGCGAACTGTCGGCACTGCTGCCGCAGCAGACGGCGATGCTGGTCGGCCAGTCCGGGGTAGGCAAATCATCGCTGCTGCGCACGCTGGTGCCCGACAGCGATGCGCCCATCGGCGAGCTGATTCGCGACGACGAAGGACGCCATACCACTACCGCGACACGGCTGTATGAGGTGCCGGGTGGCGGCGAGATCATCGACTCCCCGGGGGTGCGCGATTTCGCGCCGGCGATCGAGCGTCTGAATGGCTCGGATTTGGGCTTCCTGGAGGTCGAGGCACTGGCGCCGGGCTGCCGCTTCGCCGACTGCCGTCACCTGCGCGAGCCCGGGTGCGCGGTGCGCGCGGCCGTTGGAGTGGGATTCAGCGAGCGGCGCTATGAGAGCTATCGGCGGCTGCGCCGCCTGTATGAGCGAGTGAGCGCCGAACGCCTCGCCGCCGGCGAGCGCCGGCGGCGCTGATCAGCAGCCTGACGCCGCCGGTGCTTCACGCCTAGGTCAGCGCGTGACGCCCTGCCAACGCATGAGCCAGCGTGCCGCCATCGACATACTCGAGTTCACCGCCCACTGGCACGCCATGCGCAATGCGGCTGGCGGCGATGCCGCGGGCGCGTACCAGCTCGGAGAAGAAATGTGCCGTGGCCTCGCCCTCGACCGTCGGATTGGTCGCCAGAATCACCTCGGTCACCCGGCCGCCATCGAGCAGTGCCTCGAACTCGCGCGCGCCGAGCTCCTCGGGACCGACGCCGTCGAGCGGCGAGAGATGTCCCATGAGCACGAAATAATGGCCGCGATAGCCGCCTGACTGCTCGATCGCCACCACGTCGGCCGGCGATTCGACCAGGCACAGCAGCGACGGATCGCGCTGTGGGCTGGCGCAGGTCGAGCATAGCGCCCCCTCGGTCAGCATGCGGCATCGGCCACAGCGGCCCACCGAGTCCAGCGCCACATTGAGCGAATTGGCCAGCACGCGCGCGGCGGGCCGGCCGTTCTGCAGCAGCTGAAACGCCATGCGCTGCGCGCTCTTCGGCCCGACGCCGGGTAGGGCGCGCAGCGCCTCGATCAGGGCCGCCAGTGCGGGTGAATGCTTCATCGTCAGCGGGCCGCCGGCTTCAGAACGGCAGCTTGACGCCCGGCGGCAATGACAGGCCACCCATCGCCGCCGACAGCTTGGCCTGCGAGGCGCTCTCCAGGCGATGCACCGCGTCGTTGATCGCAGCCGCGATCAGGTCCTCGAGCATCTCACGATCATCGCCGATGATCGACGGCTCAATCTGCACGCGCTTGACCTCGTGTCGCCCCGTCATCACCACCTTGACCATGCCGCCACCGGACTCGCCCGTGCCCTCGAGACTGGCGATCTCGGCCTGGGCCTTCTGCATGTTGGCCTGCAGTGCCTGCG
>DATNNU010000035.1:0-8865 GCA_035601675.1 Steroidobacteraceae bacterium
CGGCGGCCTGCTGCTCCTGCAGCACATCGCGGAAATCCTGTTCGACGAAGTGCGGCAGCATGAAGCGGTCGTGAAGCTCGGTGCCCCAGCGCGCCAGCCGCGCCGGACGATACGGTTGGCGCCAGAAGCGCGCTACCAGCGAGCGCAACAGCAGCTGCTGCGTCAGGCTCATGCGATGGTGCGGCGGCATCTCAAATGCGCGCAGCTCCACTAACCCCAGGCGACCATTGGGCCCGTCGGGCGAATACAGCTTGTCGATGCAGAATTCGGCGCGATGGGTGTTGCCGGTGACGTCGATCAGCAGATTGCGCAGCACGCGGTCGGTCAGCCACGGCGGTACCTCGCTGCCGGGGGCCGGCAGCTGCTGAAACGCGAGCTCGAGCTCGTACAGCGAGTCATTGCGGGCCTCGTCCACCCGCGGCGCCTGCGACGTCGGTCCGACGAACAGGCCCGAAAACAGGTACGACAGCGACGGATGGTTGTGCCAGTAGGCCAAAAGACTGGCGAGCAGGTCGGGCCGGCGCAGAAACGGCGAGTCCAGCGCTGTCGCGCCGCCGAGCACGAAGTGATTGCCGCCGCCGGTGCCGGTGTGACGGCCGTCGAGCATGAATTTTTCCGTCCCGAGCCGCAGCTCGCGCGCCGCCTCGTAGAGGAACGTCGTTCGCTCGACCATCTCGGCCCAGTCGTGCGCGGGATGGATATTGGCTTCGATCACGCCCGGGTCGGGAGTGATGCGGAAACTGTTCAGCCCCGGATCGCGCGGCGGCTCGTAGCCTTCGAGCAGCACCGGCTGCTTGAGGGCTGCGGCGGTCGCCTCGACCGCTGCGACCAGCTGCAGATAGTCTGCGGCACGCTCGAGCGGCGGCATGAACACGTGCAGCACGCCGTTACGCGGCTCGGCGCACATGGCGCTGCGCGTGATCCAGGGCGCCGACTCGTGCGGGGCCGGCAGCCGATTGACGAGCGCGGCGCTGACAGCACCGGGACGCGGCTGCTGGTGCACCTGCGCGTATCGCGGCAGCGGCGCATGGCTCTGCATCGGGTCGGGCGCATGCACGTACGGATAATCGCTGCGCGTCACCCAGGGCTGCGAATCCAGCGGCAGGCGATAGCCCATCGGCGAATCGCCGGGAATCAGGTAACAGCGATCCTCGCGCATGAACCAGCGTCCGCTCTGCCAGTGCGCGCCGGTCTTATCGCGCGCGATCGGCAGCGCATGACCGGCAATGCGCTCCAGCCCCTGCGAGAACACGCGCATCAGCCGTGCGCGTTCCTGCGGATCGTCGAGCCGCGAATCGAGCGGATCGACATTGATCGGCAGCCGTCGCTCGCGCCACAGGTAATAGAACACGTCCTCGAAGCCGGCGAACACATGGCGCGGATCCAGTCCCAGTCGCTCGGCCAGCGACTGCAGGAACTTCTGCGCCATCGCGGCAGTGACGCCGTCATCGCGGTTCTCATCGGCGATCAGCCCAGGCGTGCGCCAGATCGGCTCGCCGTCGCGACGCCAGTAGCAGTTGAGCGACCAGCGCGGCAACTGCTCACCCGGATACCACTTGCCCTGGCCGAAATGCACCAGGCCGTGCGGCGCATAGTGCTCGCGCAGCCGGTGGTACAGCTGCGCCGCAAGCTTGCGCTTGTTCGGGCCCAGTGCGGTCGTGTTCCACTCGGCGCCGTCCGGCTCATCGATCGAGACAAAAGTCGGTTCCCCGCCCATCGTCAGCCGCACGTCGCCCCGCTCGAGCTCGACATCGATCAGCGCGCCGAGCCGGCCGATCGCCGCCCATTGCGCTTCGGTGTATGGTTTGGTCACGCGCGGGGCTTCCCAGATGCGCACCACCGTCATCAGGTGCTCGAACTGCACCTCGGACTGATCGACCTCGCCGCTGACCGGCGCGGCCGCGGACGGCTCGGGGGTACAGGCCAGCGGAATATGTCCTTCGCCCGCCATCAGACCGGAAGTCGGATCCAGACCGATCCATCCGGCGCCGGGCAGGTAGACCTCGCACCAGGCATGCAGGTCGGTGAAATCGTGCTCAGGTCCCGATGGCCCTTCCAGCGCCTTGACGTCGCTCTTGAGCTGAATCAGGTAACCCGAGACGAATCGCGCGGCCAGACCCAGATGACGCAGCAGCTGCACCAGCAGCCAGCCGGAGTCGCGACACGAGCCGGCGGCGCGCGACAGCGTGACCTCCGGCGTCTGCACCCCCGCCTCCATGCGGATCAGATAGCGGATATCGTGCGCGATGCGCTGGTTGAGTTCGACCAGGAAATCGATCGTGCGCATCTTGCTGCGCGGGATGCGCGCGAGATATTCGGCAAATACAGGTGTCGCCTCCGAGCGCAGCAGATACGGTGCCAGCTCCGAGAGTTCCGCGGCCTCGTATTCGAATGGAGTCGTCTCGGCGTACGGCGTAAGGAAGAAATCGAACGGATTGAGCACCGCCATTTCGGCGATCAGATCGACCTCGACCCGAAACTCCTCGCTGCGTTCCGGGAACACCAGCCGCGCCAGATAGTTCGCCTGCGGGTCCTGTTGCCAGTTGATGAAGTGCTGCGCCGGCCGTACGCGCAGCGAGTACGACAGGATGCGGGTACGGCAATGCGGCGCCGGCCGCAGGCGCACCAGTTGCGGGCCGAGCGTCACCGGCCGGTCGTAGCGATAGTGACTGACGTGATTCAGCGCGACGTGGATCGACACAGAGTGGCAGGCCTCGGCATTGAGCGGGTGAGTGGCCAGGCAATGATGCCGCAATAACGGGGGCTGCCGCACGAATGCACATCACGGGTGCAAGGCCCGGGCCCGTTGCCCGGAAACGGCGCGAGGGGCAAAAAAAAGCCCCGCAGAGCGGGGCCTTGAGGTGTTCGCGAAACGGGGGGGGCCTTGTTTCGCGACTTTGAGGGCTACGCGAACTGGCGTTCGCCTCACCCTGAGGACAACTATACGCCGGAATTTTGGTTTGTAAAGTGAACCATTTGTTACCTATACATTACCCAACGTCATCTAGTTGGTCACCTGCCAGGGGCCGGCCGGCGCAGCCCCGCTTGAGCCTCACACCGGTCGCGCCAACCAGCGGTTGGCGGCCTTTTTGCCGGGCCTGAGGCTGCGATTGCGCCGCAAGTCCGCGCCGCCAAACGAAAAGGCCGGAAGTCTGCTTCCGGCCTTTTCTGGTCTTGCGACCTTCGAAGATGAACTGGGGTAACGCGCTGGCGTTACATGTCCATCCCGCCCATGCCGCCCGGGGGCCCATGGCCGTGCTCAGACTCTTCCTTCGGGGCTTCCGCGACCATGACCTCGGTGGTCAGCAGCAGCCCGGCCACGGAGGCCGCATTCTGCAGTGCCAGTCGGGTCACCTTGGTCGGATCCAGAATGCCGGCCTCGATCAGGTCGCCGAAGTGGCCGGTAGCGGCGTTGTAGCCGTAGCTGCCCTTGCCGTCCTTGACCTTGTTGAGAATCACCGCGGCGTCTTCGCCCGCGTTCTCAACGATCTGGCGCAGCGGCTCCTCGATCGAGCGGCGCAGAATGGCGATGCCGATCGTCTGGTCCTCGTTGGCACCCTCGAGTTTGTCGAGCGCCTTCTGTGCGCGGATCAGCGCTACGCCGCCGCCCGGCACCACGCCTTCCTCGACCGCGGCACGCGTGGCGTGCAGCGCATCCTCGACGCGCGCCTTCTTTTCCTTCATCTCGATCTCGGTCGCAGCACCGACCTTGATCAGCGCCACGCCGCCGGAGAGCTTGGCGACACGCTCCTGCAGCTTCTCCTTGTCGTAGTCGGAGGTGGCTTCCTCGATCTGCTGGCGGATCGACTCGACCCGAGCCTTGATGTCGCTGGTCTTGCCGTGGCCATCGATGATCGTGGTGTTCTCTTTCTCGACCACAATCTTCTTCGCCTCGCCTAGGTCGTTCAACGACACCTTCTCAAGCGACAGCCCGACCTCGTCCGAAATCACGGTACCGCCGGTGAGCACGCCGATATCGGCCAGCATCGCCTTGCGGCGATCGCCGAAGCCCGGCGCCTTCACCGCCGCGACCTTGAGAATGCCGCGGATGTTGTTCACCACCAGCGTCGCGAGCGCCTCGCCCTCCACGTCCTCGGCCACCACCAGCAGCGGACGGCCCGACTTGGCGACGCCCTCGAGTACCGGCAGCAGCTCACGGATATTGCTGATCTTCTTGTCGACCAGCAGCACGTACGGCTTTTCGAGCTCGGTCGACTGGTTGGCCTGGTTATTGATGAAGTACGGTGACAGGTAGCCGCGATCGAACTGCATGCCTTCGACCACCTCGAGCTCGTTATCGAGACCCGAGCCCTCCTCGACCGTGATCACGCCTTCCTTGCCGACCTTCTCCATCGCATCTGCAATCGTCTTGCCGATGCTCTCATCGGAGTTGGCGGAAATGGTGCCGACCTGCGCAATCGCCTTGCTGTCCTTGCACGGCTTGCTGAGCTTCTTGAGCTCCTCGACCGCCGCTATCACGGCCTTATCGACGCCGCGCTTGACGTCCATCGGGTTGCGGCCCGAGGCGACGGCCTTGAGGCCCTCGCGGATGATCGCCTGCGCCAGTACGGTCGCCGTCGTGGTGCCGTCGCCAGCTTCATCCGACGTGTTGGACGCGACTTCCTTCACCATCTGCGCGCCCATGTTCTCGAACTTGTCCTTGAGCTCAATCTCTTTCGCGACCGAGACGCCATCCTTGGTCACGGTCGGAGCGCCGAAGCTCTTCTCGAGCACGGCGTTGCGCCCCTTGGGGCCGAGCGTCGCCTTTACGGCGTTCGCCAGGATGTTGACGCCGCGGAACATGCGTTGCCGGGCATCGTCACTAAACCGAACTTCTTTCGCTGCCATTGTCGTGGTCCTCGGATGATTACTTGCCTTCGATGATGGCCATGACGTCTTCTTCACGCATGACCACGAGGTCTTCGCCCTCGACTTTCACCTCAGTGCCGCTGTACTTGCCGAACAGGATCTTGTCGCCGACCTTGACGTCGAGCGGACGCACCTGCCCGTCTTCCAAAATCTTGCCCTTGCCAACGGCGACGATTTTGCCCTGTACGGGCTTCTCAGCCGCCGTGTCTGGAATTACGATGCCGCCGGGTGATGTGCGCTCTTCTTCGAGACGCTTGACGATCACGCGGTCATGAAGAGGACGGATCTTCATGGGTTCCTCCTTAAGTTAAGTTAAATCGAAGACTGTTTTACGCGCTGGCGACCTTGCGGCGCCTGCACCGGCAGAGTGTTAGCACTCTCCCTGGTTGAGTGCTAATCATAGCGCCAAACGCTGGAGTTTCAACCCCCGGAGCGCAAAGAGTTACGCCCCCGGCGGTCGGCAGCGCGGCTCGCGCGGGACCAAGTGCTTGATCAGCAACGCCGGGTGGGCCGGGCTTGAGTGTCGGGGACTGTGCCCTGCCGCACCTCCATCGCCGCCGATGGTCTGAGAGAATGGCATGCGTTGTCTTCAAATGCGGGGATTGGTCATGAAGCGGATCGAGATCGGGCGCCTGCGCGCGATCGGGCTGCTGAGCGCCGCGGTAATCGCGCTGCTCGGCTGCCTGCTGTGCGTGTCGGACAGCCTCGCCGCCAGCGGCGCCGATGTCGATGCGGTGCTCAATCAATCCCGCGCCGCCAAATCGGGTGATGATTTCCTGCCGCCCGAGCAGGCCTTTGTTTTCAGTGCCAGCGCCGACAGTTCCGAGCGCGTGCGCCTGAGCTGGGTCATCGCTCCGGGCTATTACCTGTATCGCGACCGCATCAAGGCCACGAGCGAGGCCGGGCAAGACGCCGTCGGAGCACCGGTATTTCCGGCAGGTCAGGTCAAAACCGACGAATATTTCGGCAAGCAGGTGGTCTATCACGATGAGCTGACGGTCATGCTGCCGGTAAAGCACAGCGGCCGTGGCGATCTCAAACTGCCGCTGAACATCACCTATCAAGGCTGCGCCGAGGCCGGCCTGTGCTATCCGCCCATCACTCGAAGCGTGTCGGTTCTGCTGCCGTCCGCGTCCGGCGGCGGCACCTCCGGCGGTGGCGGCAGCGCGGCGGCGAGGCCGGCGGGGCCGGCGTCCGGCGTCTATGTCTCCGAGCAGGACCGGCTGGCGGGGCTGCTGAAATCGGGCAGCCTGCTGGCGGTGCTGCTGCAATTTTTTGTCGGCGGTTTGCTGCTGGCGTTTACACCCTGCGTACTGCCGATGGTGCCGATTCTTTCCGGCCTGATCGTCGGTCAGGGCAAGAGCGTCACGACCGCGCGCGCGTTCCTGCTGTCGCTGACCTATGTGCTGGGGATGGCGCTGACTTACACCGTCACCGGCGCCCTGTTCGCCGCCGCCGGCCAGCAGGTGCAGGCGGTGTTTCAGCAGCCATGGATCATCATGCTGTTTGCTGCGCTGTTTATGGCGATGGCGCTGTCGATGTTCGGCCTCTACACGCTGCAGATGCCCGGCTTCATTCAGACGCGCGTTGCCCAGCTCAGCAACCGGCAGCGTGGCGGCAGCTTCGGCGGCGTCGCGGTGATGGGCATGCTGTCGGCGTTGATCGTGACCACCTGCGTCGGCCCGGTGCTGGTCGCGGCGCTGATCGTCATCGGCCAGACCGGTGACGTATTGCGGGGCGCGGCTGCGCTGTTCGCGATGAGCCTCGGCATGGGCGCCCCGCTGCTGATCGTCGGCAGCTCGGCTGGCCGCTGGATGCCGCGCGCCGGCGCCTGGATGGACAGCGTCAAGCGCCTGTTCGGCGCGCTGATGCTGGCCATGGCCGCGTGGATGTTGGCGCGCATCGTGCCGGCGCGCTGGACGCTGCTGCTGTTTGTGGTGCCGGCGATCGCGGCCGCGATCGTGTTGTGGGGCTTCGTGCCAGTGGGACCTGCGCGCCGTGCCATACGCGACGGTCGCGACGCCGCTGGCAATCGGCGCCCGGCCGGCGCCAGCGCGGCGCTGTGGCTCGCGCGCAGCGCGGCGGTGCTGGTTGCGCTGTATGCGGTTGCGCTGCTGGTCGGGGCCGGGCGTGGAAGCGAGGACCCGCTGCAACCGCTGGCGCGCCGCGCGGCGGTGGCAGATGAACCCGCGTTCACCAACGTCACCTCGGTGGCGGACCTTACGCGCGAGGTGACGGCCGCGGCGGCCGCGCATCAGGCGGTGATGCTGGATTTCTATGCCGACTGGTGCACCTCGTGCAAGGAGATGCAACGCTACACCTTCACCGACCCGGGTGTGCGCGACGCGCTCAAGTCGGTGCGGCTGCTGCGGGCCGATGTCACCGCCAACAGCGCCGACGATCAGGCGCTGCTGCACGAATTTCAGATTTACGGACCACCGACGATTGCCATCTACGATGCGCGCGGCCACGAGCACCAGGAGTACCGCGTGGTCGGCTATATGAAGGCCCCTGCGTTTGCCGCGCTGTTGCACCAGGCGCTGGCCGCCGGCTAGCGCAGCCAGTTTCAAGATCCCCATTCCATGCCGGTAGCCGCACGCAGCGTGGCGATCGTGCTGGTCACGCTCGGGGCAGTGCTGGCCGGGTTCCTCTCCTACCGCCGCTCGCACCCGCCTGCCGCGCCGATCGCGGCCGGGGCCGCCGCGACCGGCGCGAGCGCGGCAAGCACGGCTGTAGAGGCGGATTCGGCGCCGGCGGCAGCTGCGACCCGCCCCATTCCGGACACGGTACCGGACCTGAAATTACCGGACCTGGCCGGCCAGCCGACATCGCTGCGCGCCTTTCTCGGCCACCCGCTGATCATCAACGTCTGGGCCACCTGGTGCGCCCCGTGTCGCCGCGAAATACCGCTGCTGCAGCAATTGCGCAGCGCCTACCGCGCCGACGGCCTTACGATCGTGGGCATCGCGGTGGATTTTCGGGCTGCCGTTGCCGACTATGTCCAGCGCCAGGCGGTCGATTATCCGGTGCTGATCGGCGAGGATCAGGGCCTCGCGGCGGCCGAGCAATTCGGCATGCAGGCGGTGTTGCCCTTTTCGGTGTTCGCGGACGCGCGCGGCCGGATCATCGCCGTCAAAGTGGGCGAGCTGCATCGGGATGAGGCCGCCTACATTCTTGGCGCGATGCGGGCCATCGCCGCCGGCCGTATCAGCCTGCCCGAGGCGCATGCCGACATCGCGGAACGGCTCCGGCAGCTCGCCATCGAGCGCGCCACGTCGGGGGGGTGAGGGATCCCTGATTCCGGCATGATCCCTGCATGATCGCGTTAAATTTGGCAAATATTAGGCAAATTGCCGGAAATTAGGTAGATTCTCGCGCCACTGGGGGGAGTCTCCACAGCGGGGCTCATCTAACGATCGGAGCTCATCGATGGACATACGAAAAATCAAAAAAATGATCGAGCTGCTCGAGGAGTCGGGTATCGCCGAGATCGAGATTAAAGAGGGCGAGGAGACGCTGCGCATCGCGCGTGTGCTGCCGGGTCAGCCCATCACGACCTACCTTGCCACACCAATGCAGCCGCCGCAGATTACTGCCGCGCCGCCGGTAGCCGCGGCCGCGGAAGCTGCCCCGGCGGATCCAGCAGGCAAGGCGAGCGGGCCGCTGCGGGCCGGGGTGGGCGAGCACATCGTCACCGCACCGATGGTCGGCACCTACTATTCGGCCCCGACACCGGGCGCGAAGCTGTTCGTCGAGCTCGGTGATCCGGTCGAGGTCGGACAGGTGCTGTGCATCATCGAGGCGATGAAGATGATGAACCAGATCGAGTCGGAGAAGGCAGGCAAGGTCAAGGCCATCATGGTCAAGACCGGCGAGCCGGTGGAGTTCGGTCAGCCGCTGTTCATCATTGAGTGAGCATTATCCGCTGACGGGCCTGCCGCCGAAGAAAACATCACGCCGATGCTGGAAAAAATCGTTATCGCCAATCGCGGCGAA
>DATNNU010000036.1:0-11451 GCA_035601675.1 Steroidobacteraceae bacterium
CGGGTAGCCAAGGCGGAGCTGGTGGAGGGCTCCGACAAGCTGCTGCGCCTGACGCTGGATCTGGGCGGCGAGCAGCGCACGGTATTCTCCGGCATCCGCGCCGCCTATCGGCCCGAACAGCTCACCGACCGACTGGTGGTCGTGATCGCGAACCTGGCGCCGCGCAAGATGCGCTTCGGCGTCTCGCAAGGCATGGTGCTGTGCGCCGGCACTGACGACGACGCCAGCGCGCTGTTCCTGCTCGCGGCGGACTCGGGCGCTCAGCCGGGAATGAAGGTCAGCTAGCGCCCGGGGCGAGGATCGGGCCTCGGCGTCAGCGCCGCTGGCTGCGCCGGCGCCAGTAGAGGATCAGCGCGTACCCGGTCGCCATGCCTCCGAGGTGGGCAAAATGTGCCACGCCCTGGCTGGTGCCGAATACGCCCAGGGACAGCTCCAGGATGCCGTAAAGCGTCACGAACAGCCAGGCGGGCATTGGAATCGGAGGAAAGATCAGCAGCACCCGGCGGTGCGGAAAGGTCATGCCGTAAAACAGCAGCAGGCCGAAGATGCCACCCGAGGCGCCGAGCGTCGCGTAGGGCTCCGGATAGATCGAGTGCGCGACCCACAGCTGAGTCAGCGCCGCGCCGACCACGCAGGCAAAATAGTAAATGGCGAAACGCTGCGCGCCGAGCACACGCTCGACGTCCGGACCGAAAATGAACAGCGCGAACATGTTGCCGGCCAGGTGCATGAAGCCGCCGTGCAGGAAGGCATAGCTGATCAGCTGCCAGGGCTGGAACGGGTGGCAATCCAGGCATCCGACCGGGCCCAACGGCCACAACGCGAACGCGTCCAGCAGCTGATTGTCTGTCAACCGTTGCAGGCCATAAACGATGAAGTTGGTGTATAGAAGCGCCCGTACGACGGGCGTGAGGTTACGGAACATCCAGGCTCGCTGCGCAGTCGAAATCGATGATGTGGCGGCATTTTGCCATCAGGAGGGACTCGCCATGCGGACTTCTACTCTCAGTCGCGCTTTATTAGGAATCGCGCTGCTGGCCGGCTTGAGCGCCTGCGTCAGCACCTCGCTGATCGATCGCTGGAAGGATCCGGGCTTCAGCGGGCCGACGCTGCACAAGGCGCTCGTGGTGGGCGTGCAAAAGGACCAGGGCCGGCGGCGCGTATGGGAAGACGGCATGGTGGCCGCCCTGACTCACGGGGGCGTGCAGGCGAGCCCCTCATACCTGGTATTCCCCGACAAGGCCCCGACCGCCGATCAGCTGGCCGCAACTGCCAGCCGTGACGGCTTCGACGGTGTGATCGCGACGCATTTTGTCGGCGCCAGTCAGCGCAACTACTGGATGCCCGGTTATGCGGGCGTCGGCTTCGGCTGGGAATGGCGCTACTTCGGTTACTGGGACACGGTGTACGCACCCGGCTACGTGGAGACCGAATATCGCGCCGACTACCAGACCGACATCTTTACCGTGGACGCGGCTGGCGGCAAACTGATCTGGACCGGCATCACCCGCAGCGTCGATCTGAGTTCGACCCAGCGCACTACGGATGAGATCAGCCGTGTGCTGGTGCCGGAGTTGACCAAACAGGGGATTTTGGCCGCAAGTCACAAGTGAGCATGGTGGATCGAATCGATGCCCTGCTGCCGCAGACGCAATGCACGCGCTGCGGCTACGACGGCTGTCGTCCCTACGCCCAGGCCCTGGCCGACGCCCAGGCCGCGATCAACCGCTGCCCTCCCGGCGGATCGGCGGGGATCGATGCGCTGGCGGCACTGCTTGGGCGGGCGGTCCTGCCGCTCGATCCAGCCTGCGGCAGCGAGGCGGATTCGGGCGTGGCCTTCATCGACCAGGACGCCTGCATCGGCTGCGCCCGCTGTCTGCCGGCGTGCCCGGTCGATGCGATCATCGGCGCGCAACGCTATCTGCATACGGTACTCGAGCGCGCCTGCAACGGTTGCGAGCTGTGCATCGCCAGCTGTCCGGTTGACTGCATCGTGATGCGGCCGCGCAGCAGCGGCGCGCCGGCGCCGGGTCCGGCCGAGAACCGCGCCCATTACCAGCGCCATTGCGCACGCACCCAGCGCAGCGCCCACGAGCGCTCGGCGCTGCTGGCCGAGCGCAAACGTGCTGCACCCAGGCCGGACGCGCCGCGCTCGCAATGAGCCCGGCGAAAGTCCGCAGCATCTTTGAGCACCTGCGCGCCGCGAATCCTTGCCCCCGATCCGAATTGCGGTATCGCTCGCCGTTTGAGCTGCTGGTCGCGGTGATCCTGTCGGCTCAGGCGACCGACAAGGCCGTCAACCTTGCGACCGACGCGTTGTTCCGCAAGGCGCGCACGCCACAGGCGATGCTGAAACTTGGGTTGGCGCGCCTCAAGCGGCACATCCGCACCATCGGCTTATATAACGCCAAGGCGCGCAACATCCTCGCAACCTGTAAACTCCTGGTCGAACACTACGGCAGCGAGGTGCCACGCGAGCGCGAAGCCCTTGAGGCCTTGCCCGGCGTCGGACGCAAGACCGCGAACGTGGTGCTCAACGTCGCCTTCGGCGAACGCACGCTGGCGGTAGACACGCACGTTTTCAGGGTGGCCAATCGAACCGGACTGGCGCGCGGCACCAGCCCGCGCGTCGTGGAAGATGGACTGCTGCGAGTCATTCCCGCAGAATTCATGCAGCACGCGCACCACTGGCTGATCCTGCACGGTCGCTACGTCTGCAAGGCGCGCGCGCCCGACTGTCCGCACTGCCCGATCGCGCGTTGCTGCGAATACGACCATAAGACGCCGCCGTGAGCATGTTCGCCGATCAGAGCCGCGATGCACTGCGCGCCCGCTATCGCGAAGCCTGGCGCAAGTGGCGTGAGCGCGTACCGATGCAGCCGCTCGAGGCACAGATCGCCGATGTGGTCGCCGAGCATCCCGAATATCATCCGCTGCTGCAGAGCGGCGCGAGCCTGCAGCAGGAATTCCCGGCCCGGGGCGCAGCCGAGAACCCATTCCTGCACATGGGTCTGCACCTGGCCCTGCGCGAGCAGCTCAGCACCAACCGGCCGGACGGGATCGCTGCCATTCACCAGCGGCTGGCGACGCGCCTGGGATCCGGGCACACGGCCGAGCATCGCATGATCGAGGTTCTGGCCGGCGTGCTGTGGGAAGCGCAGCGCAGCGGGCGTGCCGACGACGACGCGCGCTACCTCGAGCGGCTGCGGCGGCTGTGAGTGGCAGCGCCCGCATTGCAGCGCTGCACTACTACCCGCTCAAGTCGGCGCGCGGTATCGAGCTCGAGCGCGCGCTGCTGACTGCCGCCGGTTTCGAGGACGATCGGCGCTGGATGCTGGTGACGAATGCCGGGCGCTTCATCACCCAGCGCGAGTTGCCGCGCCTGGCGCTGCTCAAGCCGCGGATGTCGCCGACCGCGCTGCTGCTTACGGCCCCGCAGCTGCCGGAATTGTCGATCTCATTGTCGCGCCAGGGGCAGCGGCGCGCCGTCACCGTCTGGCAGGATCATTGCGAGGCGTTCGACGAGGGCGATGAGGTCGCCGCCTGGCTGTATGCGTTCCTCGGCCGCGAGTGCCGCCTGGTGCGTTTCGATCCGGCCCACCGGCGGCTGAGCGAGCGCGCCTGGACCGGCCAGATCGAGGCCGAGAACCGCTTTTCGGACGGCTTTCCGCTACTCGCGCTGAACGCCGCGTCGCTGACCGATCTCAACAGCAGGCTCGCCTCGCGGCTGCCGCTGAATCGTTTCCGACCCAACCTGGTGCTCGAAGACCTGCAGCCCTACGACGAGGACCGCATCGACGAGCTGTGCGGCAACGGCGTACGGCTGAAGCTGGTGAAGGCCTGCACCCGCTGCCGCATCACGCTCATCAATCAGGACGCCGGCGAGGTCGAAGGCGACGAGCCGCTGCGAACGCTGCAGAGCTATCGTTACGACGCACTGCTGCACGGTGTGTGCTTCGGCCACAACGCCATCGTGATCGAGGGTGCCGGCGCTACGCTCAGGCGCGGGCAGACGCTGCAGATCCGCTGGCGCGAATCTGCGCGCTGAGCCGAAAGGACGACATCGGTGGCGATAAGCAGCAGGCCTCATGGCCCGGAACTGAGCCATGAGACCTAAGCATGGGCGCTGCGCGTTAGAACCTGAATCGGATACCGATGGTCGGATCGACCGTGCTCTTGTTCAGGAAACCGCTGGCGAGGCCGTCCTCCACCCAGGTCCACATGAGTCCAGCGTAGGCGTCGAAGCGCTTGGTGAAGCGATAATCGAGCGATGCCGAGACCGCATTCTCGGCACCGCTGCAGGTCGCGGCCAGGGTGCTCGAGCAGCCGGCGCTGGCGCCGATGCCGTAGCTGTTCTGTCGATAGCCGTAATATGCCCCGGTCAGGTCGAGCTTCGGGGAAACCGCGAGCTTCACGCCGGCCCAGAACACCTGCAGCACCTTGGCATGGGGGAAGGCCGCATTGTTGACGAAGGCGAGCTTATAGCCGCCGATATCGTCGAAGCCGGCCGCCAGCGGCGTCCTCGGATTGGCAAAGTTGATATGTTCATAGCCCGCATAAACCTTCGGCACACCGAGGTTATACGTCGCCATGATGCCGTAGCTGCGGTTGTCTGAGATCGTACTCGCCAGCGAGTTACTCGGCGAGAAGCCCAATACCGGCAGTTCGGTAACCTGGGCCGCGCTGAGCGCCGCGGTCGCAACGGCGTCTCTGACGTAGACGTAGAACGCATCGACCGACAGACCCGCGAAGTCGGCGCCCAGCTGGAACTCGTAGGCGCTGTTCGCGCCGCCGGTGGCGCCATTGAATTTGTACTCCGCGCCGACGTGAAACCCGTTGTACTTCTCCACATATTTCAACGATGAACTCAGGCGGCGATCTTCGGTATCGCCACCGCCGGCCGCGGTGCCCGAAAAGCCGATCAACGAGAACGCCTGCGAGGCCATTTGCGGGTCGTACTGGGCAATGCCGTCCGCCAGCAAAGTGTTCTGGCGACCGAAAGTGAGCATGCCGAAGGTCTTGGAGCTGAACCCGGCGAAGGCCTGCTGGAACGCCTGACCCGCGACGCTGGAATCCACATTCGTGGTCTGCACGGCCAACGCGCGGCCATTGTTCAGCACCTGCGACTTCAAGGCATCGGCGATCTCGCCGGACTGCGGGTTGAAAAAGGTCTCCACCTTGAACACCCCCTGCCAGTCACCCAACCCTGGCAGCGGCTCAGCGCCGCTAAGGCCGATCCTGGACTGGCTCATGTTGCTGGGAGTGGCGCCCAACACCGAGTGGTTGCTGTTCTTCTGGATGATCGATTCGCTGCCGGCAGGAAAATAGTCGCTTATCGGCACGCCATGCGTCTCGTATTGCAGGCCGATATCAACCGTACCGTACAGGGTAATGCCGTACATCGTGAGGCTGTTGTCGGGCGCCGCCGGTGCGCCGGTGTCGGCGGCGAGGGCGACACTGTTCGCGGCCAACATGGTACTCACGGCAATCGCGGCCCCGAGAATCGTGATGCCGCGTTTGCCGCGCATCTCAGCCACCCCCCCTTCAGAGGACAATTTCCTATAGATCATGGATAGTGCTCCCGCGAATCTATTGTTGGATTTAATGAACATTCTATATGATATATCTCGCCGATCAAGGTTCGTTATGTATCTTTTCCGCTACATCAACCCTGATTGGCCCGTGGCGTGCCTACTCGACCCGGTTTTCGGGCGAGCCGAACATGCTGGATATCAGCCGCGCGATGATGCTCAGCAACAATACGAACAGTGTGATCAACAGGGCGCCCGCCCAGGCCAGCGACTGCCAGTTCGGGTAAGGACTGGTGGCAAATTGAAAGATCACGACCGGCAAGTTCGCCATCGGCTGGTTGAGGTTCGCGTTCCAGAATTGATTGTTGAGCGCCGTGAACAGCAGCGGTGCGGTCTCGCCGCTGACGCGCGCGAGTGCCAGCAGCACACCGGTCAACAGACCGCTGCGCGCCGCCGGATAAACGATGCTGGTGATGGTTCGCCAGGGCTGAGCCCCGAGCGCCGCGGAGCCATGCCGCATGGTCTGCGGAATCAACCGCAGCATGTCCTCCGCGGTGCGCACCGTGACCGGAATGACGATGATCGCGAGCGACACCGCGCCGGCGAGCGCTGAAAAGTGGCCCATGGGCACCACCACCAGCGTATAGACGAACAACCCGATGACGATCGAGGGCGCGCTCAGCAGCACGTCGTTGATGAACCGGATCACCGTGGACAGCCGTGCGGTGCGCCCGTACTCGGACAGGTAGGTGGCGGCGAGGATGCCGATCGGGCCGCCGAGGAGCACTCCGAGCAGCGTCATCACCAGGCTGCCGTAGATCGCGTTCAGCAGGCCGCCGCTGCTGCCGGGCGCGGGCGTGCTCTGGGTAAACACGCTCCAGGACAGACCACCGATGCCTCGCGAAAACAACGTCCACAGGATAGCTGCCAGCACCGCCAGACCGATCAGCGTCGCCACACCCGAGGCTCCCAGTGCGACTGTCGCCGTGAATCTGCGCCGACCAATGTTGCTCATACGCGCGCTCCGCGCCGCTCGATTTGCAGCAGCAACAGCCGCGCCGCGGCGATGATGGTAAAAGTCAGCACGAACAACAGCAGTCCGAGCGCGATCAGCGAGGAGGTATAGAGGCTGCCCACGGCCTCGGTGAATTCGTTGGCGATGCTGGCGGAAATCGTGGTCCCCGGCGCCAGCAATGAGCTCGAGATCCGATGCGCGTTGCCGACCACGAAGGTCACGGCCATGGTCTCGCCGAGCGCCCGTCCGAGTCCGAGCATCATGCCGCCGATGATGCCGGCGCGGGAATTCGACAGCACCACGTCCCAGACCACTTCCCACTGCGTCGCACCGAGGCCATAGGCAGCCTCCTTCAGCGATCGGGGCGTCGCCAGAAACACTTCGCGCATCACCGAGGTGATGAACGGCAGTACCATCACGGCGAGCACGAATCCCGCCGTCATCAGGCCGATGCCATAAGGCGGCCCGCGGAACAATTTGCCGATCCACGGCAGATCACCGAAGGTGTCGATCAGCCACGGCTGCACTGAGTGCTGCAGCACCGGGGCCAGCACGAACAGACCCCAGATGCCGAACACGATGCTCGGCACCGCCGCGAGCAATTCGATGGCGCTGGAGATCGGCCCACGTAGCCACAGCGGGCAGGTTTCAGTCAGGAATACGGCGATGCCGAACGCCAGCGGCACCGCGATCACCATCGCAATCAATGAGGTGATCACGGTGCCATAGAGCGGCGCCAGCGCTCCAAATTGATCGGTGACTGGATTCCAGATTTCGCGCGTCAGAAAGCCGAACTTGAAGGTCTTCAGAGCCGGCCAGCCGCCGTAGCACAACGCCATCAGGACTGCGGCCAGCAGAATCAGCACCAGTGCGGCCGAGGCCACGGTCAGGCCACGGAACACCCATTCGGCGCGAGCTTCGCGCTTGAGCTGCGGATGATAAGGAATCGTGATCGCCGACATTGTCTCGCCCGCCTGGTTCGAATCCGAAGCATCGACGCCCAAGATGCCGCACAGCCCGCGCCGGGGCGCGCAACCAGCGGCTGACCCGCCCGCTTACCTCAAGACTCGCCGCGGCGACGCCACCGCGCCGCCGGCCGCAGGCTTACTTGGCAGGCCAGACCGGCTTGCCGTCCACCTTGAGCGAGTCCTGCCAGGTCTTCTCGACCAACTTTGCAAGCTTTTCGGGCAGCGGCACGTAGTCGAGTTCTTCGGCCATTTTGCTGCCGCTCTTATAGGCCCAGTCGAAGAACTTGAGCGCCGCCACTGTGCTCGGGTCCTTGCTCTCCGCGTGCATCAGGATAAAGCTTGCCCCGGTGATCGGCCAGCTCTCGCCGCCCGCCTGATCGGTAAGAATCAGATAGTAGCCATCGGCTTTGGCCCAGTCGGCGTTGGCTGCGGCGGCCTGGAACGCCTTGGCTTCCGGCGCCACGTACTTGCCGTCGTGGTTGAGCAATTTGGTGTAGGTCATGCTGGTCTGCTTGACGTAGGCGTACTCGACGTAGCCGATCGCGCCGCTGGTCTGCGTCGTCTGGTTCGCCACGCCCTCATTGCCCTTGGCACCGATGCCCACCGGCCACTGCACCGAAGTGTTGGCGCCGATCTTCTGCGAGAAATTCGGGCTGACTTTCGACAGATAATTGGTGAACAGGAAATTGGTGCCGGAACCGTCCGAGCGGTACACCGGTGCGATGTCGAGCTTGGGCAGAGCCAACTTCGGATTGAGCTTCTGGATCGCCGCATCATTCCAGCGGCTGATATCCCCCATGTAGATGGCTGCAAGCGTCGGCCCGTCGAGCATCAGATCGCCCGGCTTGATGCCCGGGACATTCACCACCGGCACCACACCGCCGATGATCATCGGCCATTGCACCAGCCCATTTTGTTTCAGATCCGCGGCCTCCAGCGGCTTATCGGAGGCGCCGAAGGTGACGGTGCCGGCCTCGATCTGCTTGATGCCACCGCCAGAGCCGATCGACTGATAGTTCAAGCCGATGCCCGTCTGTTGTTTATAGGCTTCGGCCCATTTGGCATAGATCGGGTACGGAAAGGTCGCCCCGGCGCCGGAAATATCGTTCGCCAGCGCCTGGCCGGTCGCAGCGCCGACCAGCGCGATTGCGCCCAGGGTCAGCGTCAGTTTGCTGAAGATCTTGCGCACTCGTTGCTCCTGAAATTTTTGCTGCATCATCGCGCTCCGGCATACTGGCTAACTGTACCGGCACCGGGATCCCGGGTCCGCCAGCGGCGACCCTGATTACCGGGGAACGTTGATCTCTCTAGCTGCCTATTGTGGTGATGTCGGACCGTGGACCTGCAATGAGAAGCTATTGACGCACGCGCCGGGCTCGTCCGAGCAGAGTCGGCCCCGACGCCACCGAGACAGGCCCGGCTGCCGGCTGATCCCAGAGCGCGTGCAGTGTGTTTCGCCGATATGACAGTACGGGGACAGGAATATTACAGTCTGATGACACCCGAGCCGCCCCCGTGGAATAGGGTCTCAGGAAATCACCCGCATGCGCCTGCTAATTATCGAAGATGACCCCAAGCTGGCTGACTTCGTGGCCCGTGGACTGCGCGCCGAGCGTTTCGCCGTCGACGTTGCCGGCGATGGCCTCGAAGGCCAGCGACACCTGGATGCTTATCAGTACGATCTGCTGATTCTCGATCTGATGCTGCCGAAGCTGGGTGGCGGCGAGCTGCTGAAGCGCGTGCGTCGCGCCCACAACACGCTGCCGGTGCTGGTGCTCACGGCACGCGATGCGACCGAAGACAAGGTCAGGCACTTCGAGGCTGGCGCCGACGACTACCTGACCAAACCGTTTGACTACGCCGAGTTGATCGTTCGGGTCAAGGCGCTGCTGCGCCGCGCCCCGGTGGAGCGCACCGACGTACTACGAATTGGTAACCTCGAGCTCAATAGACTCACGCAGCAGGTGCGTCGCGGCGACCAGCGCATCGATCTGACAGCCAAGGAATTTGCGGTGCTCGAATATCTGATGTCCTCTGCCGGACGGGTGTTCTCGCGCACGATGATTCTCGAGCACGTCTGGGATCAGAGTTTCGAAGGCGTCACCAACATCGTGGATGTCTACGTGCGCTATCTGCGCCGCAAGGTGGACGACCCGTTCGCGGTGAAGCTGATTCATACCGTTCGCGGGGTCGGCTATTGCGTGCGCGAGGCGGTACAGCAGTGAATCACCGCTCGCTCGCGTTCCGGCTAGCCGTTTGGTACGCACTGCTGCTGAGTTGCACCTTTGCTCTGGTGGGGACCGGCATGTTCTACGGCCTCGAGCAGTACCTGCGCGCCACCGTGCGCGACTCGCTGCGACGGCGCACGGTCCAGGTCGAGCAAATCCTGCAGCAGGCGCCGGAGGGCGCTTCCAATGACGCCATCGCCGGGGCGATCAACACCCGTGTGGCACCAGAATTCAACAACCGCTTCGTGCGCGTGACCCGCGCGCCCACGACACCGGTGTATCTCGCCGGAGCGCCGGCGGACCACAGCTTCGATCCCGCCGCCGTGCCGCCCGAGCGCAACACCTGGCCGACAAAGACCGTGGTGCGCCCAGTGGCGACCCCCATGGGCCAGCTGATGATCAGCGCCACGCCAATCGAGACCGTATCGGGGCGTTACTTGATCGAGCTCGGTACCGCGCTCGGGCCGATTGAAGCCGTGCAGCGCCGACTGCTGAATCTGCTCGGCCTGATGCTGCCGGTACTGGTGGCGTGCGCGGCGGGCGGCGGCTACCTGCTGGTTCACTGGGCGCTGCGACCGGTCGAGCGCATGTCGCAGACCGCCGCCCACATCAGCGTGCAGGATCTGGATGCACGTCTGCCGGTCGCTCCCACCGGCGACGCACTGCAACGACTGTCGATATCCCTTAATCACATGCTCGCGCGCTTAAGTGACTCGATGCAGAGCTCGCGCCGGTTTTTGGCCGACGCCTCGCATGAGCTGCGCACGCCATTGACCGTCATCAAGGGCATACTGCAGGAAATCGCGGGCAACGACTCCGCATCGAGCGAGCTGCGCGAGCGCGTCGGCAGCGTGCTGGAGGAGGTCGCACGGCTGGAGCATCTGGTGTCCGGATTGCTGGTGCTATCGCGACTGGATGCCGGCGACGCGCAGCGTGAATCGGTCGAGGTAAATCTGGGCGAACTGACCGCCAGCACCGTGGAGCAGATGCGTCTGGTCGCCGAAGACCGCGGCATCGAGCTGCAGCCTTCAGCGCTGGCGCCGGTGATGGTGCGCGGCGACCGCGGCCGGCTGAAGCAGGTGATTGTCAACCTGCTCGACAACGCCATCAAGTTCACGCCGCGAGGGGGGCTCGTCAGTCTGCGAACGCAGCAGCGTGACGGCTACGGCATGCTTGAGGTCATCGATAGCGGCATTGGCATTCCGGCCTCGGCTCTGCCCCACGTCTTCGATCGCTTCTATCGAGTCGATGAAGCCCGTTCGCGTGCAGAGGGCGGCGCCGGGCTGGGGCTCTCGATTGTACGTTCAATCTGCGTCGCCCACGGCGCCGAAATTGAGGTCGACAGCGTTGTCGGCAGCGGCAGCTGCTTTCGCCTGAAATTCCCACTGCCGGCGAGGATCGTTGGCTTTCCCGCGGCACCGCTGCCGGAACGGACAGCACCGATTCGAGATCCCTCGCCTATCCGACCGACATGACCCGCGTGAATTAGAGCTTGTACCTCACACCGATGGTCGGGTTGATGTTGTTCGTCTGAAACAGGTAGCCATTGGCAAAACCATCATGCACAGCGCTGTACATCGCACCCGCATAGGCATCGAGGCGCTTGCTGATGCTGTAATCGGCATCGAAAGAAAACGCGTCCAAGGTGCCGCTACAGGTGCCCGACACGTTGCTCGAACAACCAGCAGCCGCGGCCGTGCCGTAAGAGT
>DATNNU010000037.1:0-5834 GCA_035601675.1 Steroidobacteraceae bacterium
ACGCCGATGATTCTGCGCCTGGTCGATATGAAAAGACGCGCGCAGTAAGGAGGCCAACGCAACCATGGATGCGCGAGTGAAATCGATCGGTGCCGAGCATCGCGAGCTGTCCGACGCACTGCGCTTTCTGGCGATCGACGCCGTTGAGGCTGCCAACAGCGGCCACCCGGGCATGCCGATGGGCATGGCCGAGATTGCCGAGGTGCTGTGGCGACGGCATCTGAAACACAATCCGGCCGACCCGATCTGGCCCGACCGCGACCGCTTCGTGCTGTCGAATGGTCACGGCTCGATGCTGCTGTATGCGCTGCTGCATCTGACCGGCTACGCGTTGCCGATGGAGGAGCTCAAGCGCTTCCGTCAGCTGCACAGCATGACGCCTGGCCATCCGGAAGTCGGCATGACGCCGGGCGTGGAAACCACGACCGGTCCGCTCGGCCAGGGATTGGCCAACGCGGTTGGCATGGCGCTGAGCGAGCAGCTGCTGGCGGCCGAATTCAATCGGCCCGGCCACAGCATCGTCGACCATCGCACCTGGGTGTTCGTCGGCGACGGCTGCCTGATGGAGGGCATCAGTCACGAGGCCTGCTCGCTCGCCGGAACGCTGGGGCTATCGAAGCTTATCGCCGTGTACGATGACAACGGCATCAGTATCGATGGTCATGTCGAACATTGGTTTGCCGACGACACACCGATGCGCTTTGAAGCGTATGGGTGGCGGGTCATTCGCGGTGTCGATGGCCACGACACGGCGGCGATCGAGGAGGCACTGGAGCAGGCGTGCCAGGACAGCGGGCGGCCGACGCTGGTGTGCTGCAAGACCGTGATCGGACAGGGAAGCCCGAACAAGGCCGGTACGCACGACGTGCATGGCGCCGCGTTGGGCGCGGCCGAAGCTGCTGCGACGCGCGCGGCGCTCGGCTGGAGCGCGGGCCCATTCGATATCGCGCCCGAGATTCGCGCGGCCTGGGACGCGCGCGACGCCGGCGCCGTTCGGCAGGCCGACTGGCAGCGGCGCCTGGCGGCGTACCGTGAGGCACATCCGCAACTCGCGGCCGAGTTCGAACGGCGCGTGGTGATGCGCGCCTTGCCGGCCAACTGGCGCCAGGCCAGCGCAGACGCCCTGGCCAAGGTGGCCGGCGAGCGCGCCGGCATCGCCTCGCGCAAGGCCTCGCAAAACGCGATCGAAGCGTTACTGCCGCTGTTGCCCGAGCTGCTTGGCGGCTCGTCCGATCTGACCGGTTCCAATCTGACCGCCGGCAAGGCGAGCGTGCCGCTACGGCGCGGCAAGTGGGGCAACCACATCAACTACGGCGTGCGCGAATTCGGCATGAGCGCCATCATGAACGGCATCGCCCTGCATGGCGGTTACATTCCCTACGGGGGAACCTTTCTGACTTTCTCGGACTACAGCCGCAACGCCGTGCGCATGGCGGCGCTGATGGGCGAACGCGTGGTGTTTGTGTTCACGCACGACAGCATCGGCCTCGGGGAAGACGGACCGACCCACCAGCCGATCGAGCATCTGGCCGCTCTGCGCCTGATCCCCAACAACAGCGTATGGCGGCCCTGCGACGCGGTCGAGACCATGATCGCGTGGCTCGCCGCCATCGAGCGCCGCGACGGCCCCACGTGCCTTATTCTTTCGCGACAGAATCTGCCGCATGCCGATCGCGACCCGCAGCAGTTGAGCGATATTCGCAAGGGCGGTTACGTACTCGCCGAAGCGCAAGGCACGGCTGCAGTGACGCTGCTGGCCACGGGTTCCGAAGTGGCGCTCGCGATGCGCGCCCGCGAGGCGCTGGCCGCACAAGGCGTCGGGGCGCGTGTCGTGTCGATGCCAAGCTGCAGCGACTTCGACATCCAGGATACACAGTATCGCGCCAGGGTTCTGCCGCGCAGCCTACCCGTGCTCGCCATCGAGGCCGGTGTCACCAGATTCTGGCGTGCCTATACCGGCTTCGACGGCGACGTCATCGGCATCGATCGCTTCGGAGAATCGGCGCCCGCGGCACAAGTGGCCGAAGCGCTCGGCCTCACACTGCCGGCCGTCACTGAACGTGCGCTCGCGCTGGCGCGGAGCGGAGTGCGGTCATAAATTCCGGCGCGGCGCTTGCCCTGCCGCTATGGAGAGGCGTCACCCTGCGTGCCGTGCTGTTCGACCTGGACGGCACTCTGCTGGATACCGTCGACGCCATCACCGCGGCGCTGAACCAGGCGCTCGCCGAGCGGGCGTTGGCACCGCTGGCTGTACTCGAGGTGCGCCAAATGATCGGGCGCGGCGGACCGATGCTGGTCGAGCGCGCCCTGGGGCGCCTGGGCGCGCCGATGGATGAGGCCGGGCAGGCGGCACTGCTGCAGCGCTATTTCCTGCACTATGAACGCATCGAGGCGGGCGAGGAGGACAGCGCGCGCGTCTATCCGGGCGTGATCGAGTGCCTGAAGGAACTGCAGCGGCTCGGCCTGCGACTCGCGGTCGTGACCAACAAGCAGAAGCACCTTGCCTGCGGCCTGCTTGAGCGGCTGGGCCTGAGCGAGTGGATCCAGGTGCTGATCGGCGGCGACAGTTGCGCGCGGCGAAAACCCGATCCGCAGCCGCTGCAGATCGCCTGCGAAGCCATGCAGGTCGAGCCCGCGCAGGCGCTGATGATCGGCGACTCGGTCAACGATGTGCTGGCCGCGCGCGCCGCGGGAATGCCCGTCGTGTGCGTGCCATACGGCTACAACGAAGGCAATAATCCGCGAGCGCTGCCCTGCGATGCGATCGTCGAGACACTGGCTGAACTGCCGGCACTGCTCACCGCGGCCAGCGCGCGGCACGCGCGCTGACCGATCGGCGCGAGATCGATGCTCGAGGCCATTTTATGGGACGTGGACGGCACGCTTGCGGAGTCCGAGCGCGACGGCCATCGGGTCGCATTCAACCGCGCATTCGAGGCGCTCGACGTTCCCTGGCGATGGAGCGAGACACGCTACGGTGAATTGCTGGCCGTAGCCGGAGGGCGCGAGCGGCTGCTGCACGACATGCACAGCCAGGCGCTGGCGCCGCCGGATGGCGCGCAGCGCGCGGCACTGGCTGAACGCATCCACCGACTGAAGAATGAGCGCTATGCCGCAATTGTTGCCACCGGCGCGCTGCCGTTGCGCGCCGGTGTCGCCGAGCTGTTCGAGGATTGCGCCGCGGCGGGCGTGCGCATGGCTATCGTGACCACCACCAGCGCCGCCAACCTCGCCGCGTTGCTCGGCGCGCGGCTCGGCACCGGCTGGCGCTCTAGATTCGCCGCCGTGGTGTGCGCGGAACAGGCGCCGAGAAAAAAGCCCGATCCCCAGGTCTATCTTCGTGCCTTGCAGGCACTGCGCTTACGCCCCGATGAAGTCCTAGCGATCGAGGACGCTCCCGCGGGCGTCGCAGCAGCCCGCGCCGCGAAAGTCGAAGTGGTGGCGGTGCGCAGTTTTTATTTTGCCACGGCGGCTGTGGCCGGTGCGCTGGCCGTCGGGGCCTCGCTCGGCAGCACGCACGGCTGGCAGCCGCCGGCGGTCACTGCGCCCGCCGGACGCATCGATCTGACTCAGTTGATTCAGTGGCACCAGACTGCGGATCGAAGCGGCTGATTCACGCGTAGTCAACGATCTCCGGCGTCTCGCACGGCGTCGGGCCGTTTTGGTGGCGGTGCTACCGCAGCGCCGCGAGGTTTGACGCACTCGGCAAATCCGCTGACCGGATTTACCACCGCTTCCTGGCACTTTGCGGTCGCGACTGCGGGCGCCGGCGGCGGCGTTGGGGCGCTGGGCGCCTGGGCGGCGGCCATCGTGAGCCACAAGATGCCAGTGGTGGCGCTCAATAAAGAACAGAGACGGATATTCTGCATGCGAACGCGAACCCCACAGTCGGTGCGCCAAACTAATGCCGTCGCAATCGACTTGGCAAGCAGATGTGTCAGCATTGGCACAGGCCACTGCAGATGGACAGCGACCCGTAAGCCGCGGCTCTATACTGCCGCGCGGTGCAGGCAGGCGCTGCGACACATGAATTCATACCAACGATACTTGTTACTGGCGGCGTGGCCGTTGACCGCGCTCGCCGCCTGCGCAAGCACCCCCGGTCCGGCGCCGCTCGATCCAGCGAACACCGCCGCCGCGTTCTCCGCGCGCCGGCTCGAGCGGCTCGCACCGGATCTGCCATCGCCCTCGGCGGGCTGGAATCGCGCGCAATGGCTCAGCGCAGCGCTGCAGCTCAATCCACAGCTTGCCGAAACGCGGGCCCGAGTGGCCGCGACCGCGGCCGCTGAGCGCACAGCGGCGCAACACGCCAACCCGACGATGAATTTATTCGCCGAATACGTCGGCGCCGCTGCCCACAGTGCAACCTGGCTGTATGGTTTGTCGCTGGATTTTCTGCTGCGACGCCCCGGCGATCGCGCTCGCGCGATGCGCTATGCCGCACTCGAGACTGCGCTGGCGAACTCTGACCTGGCGGAGTCGATCTGGTCGGTGCGCGCGGCGCTTCGACAGGCGCTGCTCGATGTGGCATCGTCGCGCGATGAGGCGGCGCTGCTCGAGGCGCTGATTGCCGAGCGCCAGACGTTGCTCGCCTCCGATCGAGCGCGCGCGGATGCCGGGGAGATATCCCGTACGCAGATACTGGCGGACGAATTGGAATTATCCCGTGCGCAGCAGCGGCTGCGGCACGCACAGGCGCGCGGCGTCGATGCCGTGTCGCGTCTGGCGGCGGCGGTCGGGGTACCGGTGGCGGCGCTGGAGACTATTCCGGTGCGGTGGGATGGCTGGGCCGCCATTGGCGCGCTGGCACCGGCGCTGTCGAGCGACTGGCGTGGCGCGGCGCTGATTGGACGTCCCGAGATCGTGCGCGCGCTACGCGAGTACGACCTGGCCGCGATCAGCCTGCAGAACGAGGTGGCGAAACGCTGGCCGCAAGTCCATCTGACGCCGGGCTATGCCTGGGGAGGTGGCGGCGCGCGCCAGGATCCGCTCAACGACTTCACGCAGGAGACTGCCTTGGGCCTGAATTTCGAGCTGCCGCTGTTCAACCAGCATCAGGGGCCGATAGGCGAAGCACTCGCACGGCGCGACGCCGCGGGCCAACATCTGATCGCGGTACAGGCCGAACTGTTTGAACAGATCGATCGCGCCGAGCTGGCATGGCCGCGCGCACGCGTCGCGTGGGACGACGCGGCAGGTGTGGTCGCGATTGCGGACCGGCAGCATGAAGCCGAGCAGCGCTCGCTCGCCGCCGGCGCCGGCGATCGCGCCAGCGTGGTATCGGCGCAGGTTGCGGCTACCGAAGCGCAGTTGCTGCTGCTGCTCGCAGCCTACGACGCCGAATCGGCCTTTGGCGCGCTCGAAGATGCCTATCGCCGGCCACTCCAGGGTTCCGAGAGCGAGCTGCCGCTCGGCGCCAATCCGCAATCATGAAGCGGCCGGCGCGAATTCTGTGGCTGATGCTGCTCGCGGTGGGCGCGGGCCGCGCCGAGGACGCGGATGATGATGCCAAGGCGTCGGCGCCGCACGGCAATTTCGCGTCCTTGGCACTGACTCAATCGCAGCAACGGGCGGTCGGTATTCGCATCGACCGTCCGATGCAGATGGCAAGCCCGCAGCAGATCGAAGCGTACGGGCTGGTGCTCGACCCGGTGACGCTGGTGAGCGACGCGGGCCGCATGGACAGCGCGCAGGCCGCTGCCGAAGCGGCAGCGGCGGACGTGGCGCGATTGGACAGTCTGTACCGCAACAATGCCGATGCGTCGCTCAAGGCGCTGCAGGCGGCGCGCTCGCTGGCGACAGAGACAGCCGCGCAGGCGCAAACCGCAGCGACG
>DATNNU010000038.1:0-4540 GCA_035601675.1 Steroidobacteraceae bacterium
CGAGCCGGTTGAGCAGCACGCTGTGCTCGGCGAAATGCACCAGCTGGCCTTCGCGCAGGCAGCGCACCAGCGGATTCTCGAGCTCGCGATGCGTCAGCTGGTCGAGCAGCCGCAGCACCGTGCCAAGCTTCTCGCCGCGCGCCTCATCGCTGCGCCAGCCGGAGAGCTGCTCGGCCACCGGGTTCATGTAGTCGATGCGGCCGTCGCGATCGGTGGTAATCACGGCTTCGCCGATCGATTGCAGCGTCACCTGCGCGCGCTCCTTTTCCGCGAACATCGCCTGCTCCGCGCGCTTGCGCGCGGTGATGTTCGCTATCGTGCCCTCGTAAGCGATGATCCGCTGTTCCTGGTCGCGAACGATGCGCGCACTCTCGAGCACCACCACCTGCGAGCCGTCGCGACAATGCAGCACGAACTCGGCGTTGTGGATCTCCCCATTACGTTCCAGGGCGAGCTCGAACTCGGCGCGTTCCGCCGGATTCAGATACAGCATCGCGATGCCGGAAAGCGCATAGATCTCCTCGGCGCTGCCATAGCCGAGCATCTTGACGAACGCCGGATTGACCTCGAGCAGCCGGCCATCCGGTGCGCACTGGTAGACGCCTTCGAGCACCCGCTCGTAGAGCCGCCGGAATTTGGTTTCGCTGGCTCGCAATGCTTCCTCGCCGCGGCGACGTTCGATGGCGATGCCGGCGAGCCGCGCCGCATGCACCATGAGGTCGAGATCCGCGGGCTGCGGCATGCCGGCCTGCGGCCGATACACGCTCACGGCTCCGAGCACGCGTCCGCTCGCGGACTTGATCGGCACCGCCCATGCGGCGTGAAAGCCGGCCTCGAGCGCCAGCTCGCGCCGGCGCTGCCAGAATGGGTCGCGTTCGATGTCACCCACCAGCACCGGTCGGCCGAGATATACCGCCGCGGCGCTCGAACCGTTGCGGATATCGACCGGCAGGCGTTCCTCGAGCGCGCGCCAGCGCGTCGGCATGCGCTTGCACACGACCTCGAGGAAGCTCTGACCGTCAGGTCCGAGGCGGCTGATGGCGGCGGTGAAACTGCCGTTGATGGATTCGATCAGCGCGACGATTGAATCGAGCACCTCGGATAGAGCTGCGTCGGCGGCAATGCGCTCGAAAACATTGCGCTCGCCGGCGGTGATCTTTTCAGCGCGGCGGCGCGCCCTGATGTCGGTGATGCTCGCGCGCAGCAGACCGCTCGCCCCGGGCAGTGCCATGAGCCGCATTTCGGTTTCGACCTCATCGCCGCGAGCGTCGCGATGCAGCCATTCGAACACCTGTGCTTCGCCCGCAGCCGCGCGTGCGCAGCGGCTGGCGAACAGTTGCGCCGCATCGACGCCCTGCGCCTGCAGTGGTGCCGAAAGATCCAGCGGCTTGAGTTCCGGCAGCCGCTCGCGGCTGACACCGAAGAAGCGCAACGCATTTTCGTTGGCATCGACATAGTGACCGGATCCCCGATCCAGCAGCACGATCAGTTCGGGTGCGCTCTCGACCAGGGTGCGATATCGCGCCTCGCTGTCGCGCAGCGCCTGCTCGGCGCGGGCGCGGTCGCTGGTATCGCGCAGGCAGATCACGTAGACGTCGCGGTGCTCGATGCGCACCCGGCTCGCGATCAGCTCGGCCGGAAACAGGTGACCATCCTTGTGACGGGCATGGAACTCGCGCGGCCGCAGGTCGCCGCGGTCGGCCTCGACCTGGGCGGCGAGCGATTGCAGGCCGGTCTCGATCGAGCCGCACACCGGCAGCTCCGGCAGCAGACGCGCAATCGGTCGCCCGATGACTTCCGAGCGCGAATAGCCGAACACGCGCTCGCCGGTCGGATTGAAGATCTTGATCGAACCGTCCACGGCCACCGTGATGACGACGTCCTTGATGTGATCGAGGATCGCCTGCAGGTGTCCGGCATCCGCACCCGCCAGACCGTCGCCGAACGAGCGCGCCTCTTCGGCAATCAACTGCATCGAGCGCACGACGCCGCGCCGCTCGTCGTCGAGCTCATCGTAGTAGGCGCTGATCAGCGGCAAAAGTTTCGTCAGCTCCAACGAGCCGGCGGCCGCCAGACGTGCCTGTAGCAACTGTTGGCACAGGCGCGGATGCAGCTCCGGGGTTGGCGACACGTGCTCACGCGGCGCCACCGGCTGCTTGGTCGCGATAGCCTCGATCGCCACGGAGTCGTGTGACATAACCTAGAGTGCGGCAGGACTGAGGGCATCATACGAAGCGGCTCGGGCCGCCCGTGTGAAGCAGTAGCGATTTCTGCTAGGGCGAGCGCGACGGCGAAGGGTTGTCGCGGGCGATGAGGGGGATCGCGTAGCTGCGCGCGAGCGAGCCGCCGTCCATGTCGACTACGACCGTAGCGTTGAGGCTCAGGACGCCGGCTTGCTGCGGCACCACGGACAGCTGCTGCTCGATCACCGTGCCGGCGTCCGGCTGGTTGATGTCGAGGGTGCGATCGGACTGCAACTGCAACCCTTCGCCGGGCTGGAATGAGGCATGGATATGGTTGATGCCGACGTCCGCGGCCGGAATCAGCGCCACCGTCACCGTCAGCGGTGTGCCCACCACCGGGGGCGCTGACAGGACGAATTTCATGCCGATCGGAGTGCTCGAACGCGCCGAACTGACTGCCGCCACCATGTCAGGGTTGAGCGTATCGCCGGATTTATGTCCCGGCTTCATGTCCCGGTTCTGTTGCTGCGACTGGCCCGCGGCAGCCGACTTGTTCGCCGACTGTCCGCAGGCGGCGAGCATGGTCCCGATCGCTATGGCAGCAAGAGCCCGGGAACCCCAGACCATTTGCGCTATCTTCACCGCTGTTCTCCCGAATCGCCGGCGACATTATCGCAGGTTCCCGACCAATAGCGGAGGCTCCTCCAGCGCCTGACACTGCTGCATCAGGTCGCCGACGTAGCCTTCCCAGAAACGCGCTTCCGCCGCCCACGGGAACGCGCGCGGGAAGGCCGGATCATTCCAGCGTTCGGCGACCCAGGCGGCATGGTTGAGCATGCGCACCGCGCGCAGCGGCTCGACCAGTCGCAGCTCGCGATACTCGATCGACCCGAACTGCTTATAGCCTTCCACGATCTCGCTCCACTGTCCCTGCTGTTCGTCGGCATTGCCAGAGAGGAACATCCACAGATCCTGCATGCGCGGCCCGTTGATGCAATCGTCGAGATCGACCAGCAGCGGGCCGCGCTGTTGCCACAGGATGTTGCCGAGATGGCAATCGCCGTGCAGACGGATCAGCGCCGGAGCTCCATGCTCGGCGAAAGCGGCCTCGATGCCGTTCACCAGCGCGGCGCTTGCATCCGCATATTGGCGCCGCATGTGCTCGGGCATCAGCGGCGATCGCAGCAGGCTCTCTCTCGCGCGCGCGCCGAGCAGTGCGCGCTCCAGGGTCGGCCGGTACTGAAATCGGCGGCGCGCGCCGACCGCATGAATGCGCGCCAGCGTGCGGCCGAGCAGCTCGCGCGCGCCCGGCTGATCGAGCTCCGGGGCGGTTCCGGCGCACAGCGGAAAGGCGGCCAGACGAAAATCGCGGTGCCGGTGCAAAGTCGTGCCGAGCAGCAGCAGCGGCGCGGCCACCGGAATCTCGTCGGCTGCCAGTTCCGCTGCGAATGCGTGCTCCTCGAGTATCTGCTGATCCGACCAGCGGCCGGCACGATAGAACTTCAGCACCACCGGCTCGGCGTCGACACGGCCGACGCGATAGACACGGTTTTCGTAACTGTTGAGCGCGAACAGTCGCCCGTCGGGTGCCAGCCCAAGCGCCTCTGTGGCGTCCAGCACGGCGTCCGGGGTCAGCGATGCAAACGGCGTGCTCGCATTGACGGCCGGCTTGCCGCCCGCGCCTGCACCGGCGCTCAAGCCCGGCGAGTCTGGCGCGCCCGGCACCGCATCGCGTTCGCCGGTTACGCCCCGGCCGGTCTTTTTTGCGCTCATATCCGACTACGCCGGCCGCCGATTGCCGCTATCATCTGTGCATTCCCCGATCTGCCCGTAGCCAGGTCCCGATGCTGTGTCCCAAAAAGCTATCCTGATCACTGGCGCCGCAGGCTACATCGGCAGTCACGTGCTGCTGCAGCTGCAATCGCGCGGCGAGCAGGTCGTCGCGATCGATAACCTGTACACCGGCTTTCGCCAGGCGGTGCGCACAGCACCGCTGATCGTCGGTGACGTCGGCGACCGTGAACTGGTGGCAGGCGTGTTGCGCGAGCACGAGATCGACACCGTCATGCACTTCGCCGCCAATACGATCGTACCGGAATCGGTACGCGACCCACTGAAATACTACGGCAACAACACCTGCGCGACGCGTAACCTGCTCGAGACGTGCATGCGCGCGGGCGTACGCCAGCTGGTGTTCTCCTCGACCGCGGCAGTCTACGGCATCCCCGCCGGCGGTATCTGCGATGAGGAGCTGCCACTGGCGCCGATCAATCCCTACGGCACGTCAAAACTGGTGTCGGAGTGGATGCTGCGCGATCTGGCTGCCGCCAGCGATTTTCGCTACGTCAGCCTGCGCT
>DATNNU010000039.1:0-2835 GCA_035601675.1 Steroidobacteraceae bacterium
ACTATGCCGGCACGCATAATTCGTTTTCGGTCGCCGATTTTGTCGGCCGCCTGTTCGAGCTGACCGGTCCGGCGGTCGCGGTGTGCACCGCCTGTTCCTCGAGCGCCAAGGTGTTCGCCGCCGCCCAGCGCATGATCGCCGCCGATCAGATCGACGCCGCGATCGTCGGCGGTGTCGATTCGCTGTGCCTGACGACGCTGTACGGCTTTCACTCGCTGCAGCTGACCTCGAGCGAGCCCTGCCGACCGTTCGATGCGGCGCGCGACGGCCTGTCGATCGGTGAGGCAGCGGCGTTCGCGCTCCTCGAGCGCGCGCCAGCCGAGCCCGATCCCGAAGCCATCCTGCTGCTTGGCGCCGGCGAGTCGAGCGATGCCTATCACATGTCCAGCCCGCATCCGGAAGGGGCCGGGGCGCGCAGCGCCATGCGCGACGCGCTGACTGACGCTGGCCTGGTGCCGGGCGATGTCGACTACATCAATCTGCACGGCACCGGCACGCCGAGCAACGACAGCGCCGAGAGCCGCGCGGTCACGGGGCTGTTCGGCGACGCCACGCCCTGCAGCTCCACCAAGGGCGCCACCGGCCATGCGCTCGGCGCCGCCGGCGCGCTCGAAGCGGTCATCTGCGCCATCGCACTGCAATCCCAGCTGATGCCGGGGGGACTGCATCGGCGACAGCGCGATCCGCAGCTCGAGCTGAATTATCTGACGCACAATCAGCGCGGCCCGCTGCGACGCGTACTCAGCAACTCGTTCGGTTTCGGCGGCGCCAACTGTGCGCTGCTGTTCGGTCGCGCCGCGTAGCGCCGCTGATGAGCACCCTGACAGGCTGCATCCAGAGCATTGGCCTGCTCGGACCGGGTTTCGCCGACTGGAGCGCGGCGCGCGCCGTGCTCAACGGCGAGCTGCCGCACGTCGCGGCGCGCACCGTGCTGCCGCTGCCGGGGGTGCTGCCGCCGGCGGAACGGCGTCGAGCCGGCCGCGTCATCAAACTCGCGCTCGCCGTAGGCGCCGAAGCGGTGGCCGGCGCAGCGGACGGCGCCGCGGCCGACGTACGCGCGCTGCCGACGGTGTTCACCTCCTCGGGCGGCGACGGCGAGAACTGCCACGAAATCTGCGTCACGCTGGCGGGCCGTGATCGGCAGATCTCGCCGACGCGCTTTCACAACTCGGTGCACAACGCGGCCGCGGGTTACTGGAGCATCGCCTATGGCTGCACTGAAGGCTCGACGTCGCTGTGCGCCGGCGACGCCAGCTTTGGCGCCGGGCTGCTCGAGGCGCTCTCGCAGCTCGCCTGCGGCGCGCCTGCGGTACTGTTGCTCGCTTACGATGCCGACTATCCGCAGCCGCTGTACGCCAAGCGGCCGATACCCGATGCCTTCGGCATCGCGCTGCTGCTGAGGGCCCCGGTTACCGGAACGCCACTGCCGCGATTGCAGCTCGCATTGAGCGACGCGCCGGCGGCGCGCATGCACCATGCCGGGCTCGAGTCGCTGCGGGCCTCGATTCCGGCCGCACGCAGTCTGCCGCTGCTCGAGCGTCTGGCGCAGCGGCGCGGCGGCACTGTGGTTCTGGATTACCTGGAGACCGTCCGATTGGCGGTCGAGGTGCACAGTTGAAGCTCGATCACGCCTGGATCGCCGCCCATATCCCTCACCACGGCAGCATGTGCCTGCTGGAAGAGGTGTTGTCCTGGGACCTGCAGCGTATTGCCTGTCGCAGCATCAGCCATCGCGCGCCGGATAACCCGCTGCGCGCCCATCAGCGGCTCGGCGCGGCCTGTGCAATCGAATATGCCGCGCAGGCGGTGGCCGTCCATGGCGCGCTGCTGCAGTGCCCGCCGGCGACCGGCAGCGGCTTTGGCATGCTCACCAGCGCGCGCCGGGTCGAGTTCGCGGTCGCCCGTCTGGACGATCTACCGCACGACCTGCTGGTCAGCGCGCAGCGGCTGCACAGCGATGCGGTCAGCGCACTGTATGCGTTTGCGCTGCAGGATGGCGAGCGGCTGCTGGCCCAAGGCCGGCTGAGCCTGCTGCACGGCGCGATCGGCGCGGTGAACCTGGGCGCGACGTTCGACGCGCCGCCCGGCAGCCGGCCATGAGCGCCATGGCGCGCCGCGCGCTGGTGACCGGGGGCAGCGGCGACGTCGGCGCCGCCATCTGCCAGCGCCTGGCGCGCTCGGGACATCATGTGTACGTGCACGCGCATCAGGCGCGCGAGCAGGCCGAAGCCCAGGTGCGGCAACTTCGGGCCGAGGGCCTGAGCGCCGACACGCTGTACTGCGACGTCACCGATGCCGGCGCCACGCACACGGCGATCGAGGGCATGCTGGCCGCGGGACCGATCCAGATCCTGGTGAACAACGCCGGCATTTATGACGATGCGGTATTTCCAGGCATGTCCGCGCGGCAATGGCAGCGGGTCATCGATGTCTCGCTGCAGGGCTTCTTTCACGTGACGCAACCGCTGCTGCTGCCGATGCTGCGCACCCGCTGGGGCCGCATCGTCAACGTATCGTCGATCGCGGCCTTGATCGGCAATCGCGGCCAGGTCAATTACGCAGCGGCCAAAGGCGCGCTGATCTCCGCCACGCGCTCACTGGCGCTCGAGGTGGCCACCCGCGGCGTCACCGTCAATGCGATCGCGCCGGGGATCATTGCCACCGGCATGACCGCCTCCACGTTCGATGCCGCAGCGATCGCACGCTTGGTGCCGATGCAGCGCGCCGGCACCGGCAGCGAAGTGGCCAGCCTGATCGACTTCCTGGCCGCCGAGGGCGCCGGCTATATCACCGGCCAGGTGGTCTCGATCAACGGCGGCATGTACTGAACCGGCC
>DATNNU010000040.1:0-3901 GCA_035601675.1 Steroidobacteraceae bacterium
CCGGGCTACTCGTCAGGCTGCAGTACCTGCTGCCGCATCACCTGCTCTGCCGCATCGCCTACGCCCTGACCCGCTCGCGCGTAGCGTGGCTGAAGAATGCCCTGATCGCGGCCTTCATGCACGCTTACCGGCCACGCATGGCAGAGGCGATCCAACCTGAGCCGCTGCGTTATGCGAGTTTCAATGCCTTTTTTACGCGTGCACTGAACCCCGACGCCCGCCCGATCGATCCCGATCCGCTGCGCGTCGTGTCGCCCTGTGACGGTACGCTCAGCGTCGCGAGCGCTCTGCAGGCAGATCAACTGCTGCAGGCCAAGGGCCATCGGTTCAGTCTCGAGGCGCTGCTCGGCGACGATGCCGTATGGGCGCCGGCACTGCGCGGCGGCCTGTACGCGACGCTCTATCTGGCACCCTTCAACTACCACCGCGTCCACATGCCGCTGGCTGGCCGGCTGCGTGCCGCCTGGCATGTACCCGGGCGACTGTTTTCCGTCAACAGCGCGACGGTCGCGCGCATACCGGGCCTATTCGCACGCAACGAGCGCATCGTCTGCGCCTTCGACGGCGAATATGGCCGCTTCGTGGTGGTGCTGGTCGGCGCGCTGTTTGTCGGCAGCATGAGCACCGTCTGGCACGGCGAGATCACGCCCTGGCGCGCGGGAGGCGGGCGCACGCCAGGTATCCATCGCCTCGAGCCCAGCAGCGCTGCCGATCGCTGGCAACCGCGCGGCGCCGAACTGGGTCTGTTCAATATGGGCTCGACGGTGCTGCTGCTGTTGCCGCCCGGCCTCGCCCGCTGGGATCCGGCGCTTGCATCCGGTGCTGCCGTGGTCGTCGGCCAGGGCCTGGGTTCATTGGTGGCCCCGGTGCGCCAATGAGCTGGCGCCCGACCGCCTCGTTGCCGACGCTGCGCCTGCGCGCCGAGCTGCTGGCCGCCGTGCGCGCGTTTTTCGCCGAGCGCGGCGTGCTGGAGGTCGACACCCCGGCGCTGGTGCGCCACGCGGTCACCGACCGCCATATTCACGCAGCGCAGGTACAGCTACCCGGCCATAGCGCGCCGCTATACCTGCATAGCTCGCCGGAGTATGCGATGAAGCGCCTGCTGGCGGCCGGCAGCGGCGATATCTATCAGATTGCGCACGTGTTTCGCGGCGATGAACGCGGCCGGCTGCATAACGCCGAGTTCAGCCTGATCGAGTGGTATCGCTGCGGCTATTCGATCTGGCAGCTGATGCAGGAAGTGGCGCTGCTGGCGCGACTGCTGCTGGGACTGCCGTTTCAGGCAGCCATCGAGACCCTCAGCTACCAGCAGGCTTTTCAGCGCCAGCTTGATTGCGCGCCGCTGACGGCCAGCGGCGCCGCGCTGCGCGCGCTGGCCGCGCGCGAGGGGTTGGACGCGCAGCTAGCCGCGCACTGCGACCGCGACCAGTTGCTCGACTGGCTGATGGGCAGCGCGGTCGGGCCGCGCCTCGGCGCCGAGCGGCTGTGCTTTGTACACAGTTATCCGGCCAGCCAGGCTGCGCTGGCGCGCCTGGACGCCGACGATCCGCGCATCGCCCTGCGCTTCGAGCTCTACTACCGCGGCATCGAGCTTGCCAACGGCTTCGAGGAACTCGCCGATGCAGCTGAACAGCGTGCACGATTCCAAGCCGATCGCGAGCAGCGCCTGCACAGCGGTCTGATGGCCCCGGACATCGATGAGGCCCTGCTCGATGCGCTGGCCGCGGGGCTGCCGCCGGTAGCCGGCGTCGCCGTCGGCTTTGATCGCCTGCTGATGCTGCGCACCGGCGCGAGCGACATCAGCGCGGTGCTCGCCTTCCCGCTTGAGCGCGCCTGAGGCGCAGGCACACGCTGCCGGCGTCGCAGCGTCGCGCAAGCTTACTGCTTGGCGCGCGAGATGTAGGCCCCGGTACGGGTGTCGACCTTGAGGACTTCGCCTTGGTTGATAAACAACGGCACGCGCACCACAGCGCCGGTCTCGAGCTTGGCCGACTTCTGCCCGCCGGTGGCGGTATCGCCGCGCAGGCCCGGATCGGTCTCGATTACCTTGAGCTCGATGTGCGGCGGCGGCGTGACCACGATCGGCACGTTGTTCCACAGCGTCACGATGCAGACCGTGCCATCCTTGAGCCATTGCGCAGCATCGCCGACCACCGCCTTGGTCGCGGCATGCTGCTCGAAATTCTCCGGGATCATGAAATGAAAGAAATCGCCGTCGCTGTACAGGTACTGCATGTCGACATCGACCACGTCGGCCGCTTCCACGCTTTCACCGGACTTGAAGGTGCGCTCGATCGTGCGGCCGGTCTTCAGGTTGCGAATCCTGACGCGATTGAAGGCCTGACCCTTGCCGGGCTTGACCATCTCGTTCTCGACGATCGAGAACGGATCACCATCGATGATGATGCGCAGACCCGATTTGAACTCGTTGGTCGTGTAGCTGGCCATTTCATTTCCGCCGGTTGCGGCCGCACAATGGCGACCGTCAAAAAAGGGCGCGTATGATAACGGCATCAACCTTGACCCGCCAGCCACAGCCGCCTTCGCGCGCCGCGCCATGGCAGCGTGAGCTGGCACAGGCCGTCACCGACCCGCTCGAGCTGTGCCGGCTGCTCGACCTCGATCCGCAGCTCGCACTCGGCGCCAGCGCCGCCGGGCAGTTCCGGTTGCGGGTACCGCGCGGTTTCGTGCGCCGCATGCGCCGCGGCGATCCCAGCGACCCGTTGCTGCTGCAGGTGCTGCCCGGGCTGCAGGAGCTGATCGCGCAGGACGGATTCAGTGCCGATCCGCTCGCCGAACGAGCAGCCATGCGTGCGCCGGGGTTGTTGCACAAGTACTTCGGCCGCGCGCTGCTGATCACGACCGGTGCCTGCGCCATTCACTGCCGCTACTGCTTTCGTCGCGAATTTCCCTATGACAGCGCACACCACGACGGTGCGCGCTGGCGCCAGGCGCTCGAGGTCATCGGCGCCGACCGCTCGATCGAGGAGCTGATCCTCTCCGGCGGGGATCCGCTGTCGCTGAGCACGCGCAGGCTATCGCAGCTTACCGATAGCCTGCGGGCGATACCGCATATTCGCCGGCTGCGGCTGCATACGCGCACCCCGGTGGTGCTGCCGGAACGGGTCGATGAGGAGCTCGCCGCCTGGATCGCCGCTCTGCCCTGGCCCTGTGTGATCGTTCTTCACAGCAATCACGCTAATGAAATCGACGCCACGGTATGCAGCGCCGCCGCCCGGCTGCGCGCCGCCGGCGCCACGCTTCTTAACCAATCGGTGCTGCTCGCCGGAATCAATGATTCGGTCGCGGCGCTGCACGGATTGTCGCAGGCGTTGTGGTCGGCGGGCGTGCTGCCCTATTACCTGCATCTGCTCGATCGCGTTCGCGGCACGGCGCATTTCGAGGTCGATGAGACGCGCGCGCGCGAGCTGATGGCAGCGTTGGCTGCGCGTCTGCCGGGCTACCTACTGCCCCGGTTGGCGCGCGAAGTGCCGGGAGCTGACGCCAAGACGCTGTTGGCACACGCCGCGCCGAATGCTACGTGGGATGCACTTCACAGCCACGACACACCCGAGTGTTAGACTGCTGCGCTTCGGAGAAAGATTCTTGAGCGATCCCACCGCGGTTCCGCTAATCGTACACAGTGCCACGCGCGATGCCGTCGAGGCGCTCAACAGCCTGTTGCGCCGAACCGGCGTGGCAGCGCATTGCACCTGGATACCGGCCGCGCAGGACATTCCCGACGCACTCGCACAGCTCAATCCCGAACTGCTGATCTGCTGCCTGAGCACGAGCCAGGAGCTGCGCGCGCTCGCCAGCATGCGCGATGAAGTATCGGGCACGGTGCCACTGATTGCGGTACGCGAGCAGGTGGATGAGAAAATGATCGCCGACGACATGG
>DATNNU010000041.1:0-4188 GCA_035601675.1 Steroidobacteraceae bacterium
TGGGCGGCGACGTCTCGGCGCCGGTGTTTTCCGCGGTGGTCGGCGGCGCGCTGCGCCTGCTGGCGGTGGCGCCCGATGAGCTCATCACGCCGAACTCAGCCTTGAGTCGCGGTCAGCGAGTGGCGCGGCGATGAATGTCGACGCGCTGCCGAACTGGCGACCGCTGAAAGCGCTGCTCGGCGGACTGGTGGACGTGCCCGAGCGCCTGGAAGTGTCGGACATCACGCAGGACAGCCGCAGCGTGACGCCCGGGGCCGCTTTTCTGGCATGCCGTGGCCGCACGCACCACGGGCTGGAGTTCGCGCACAGTGCGGTGGCGGCGGGCGCGCGCGCGATTCTGTGGGAGCCGGCGCCGGGCGTGACGGCGCCGCCGCTCGATGCGGCGATCGTCGTGTGCGCGGTGCCGAACCTGAGCGCGCAGCTTGGATTCATTGCCGATCGATTCTTCGACGCCCCCTCGGCCAGCCTGACGGTGGCCGGCATCACCGGTACCAACGGCAAGACCACCTGTGCCTGGCTGCTGGCGCAGGCGCTGGGATTCTGCGGGCGGCGTACCGCCTACATCGGCACGCTCGGCGCCGGGATTCCGGGCGCCCTCAAGGCGCTGGCTCACACGACCCCGGATGCGCTGACCTTGCATCGGCTGCTGGCGGGCCTGCGCTCGTCCGGCTTCGATTCGGTCGCAATGGAAGTGTCCTCGCACGCGCTCGACCAGAACCGCTGCGCCGGCCTGCGCTTTCATACCGCCGTGTTCACCAATCTGACGCGCGATCATCTGGATTACCACACCGATATGGGCGCCTACGGCGCCGCCAAGGCCAGCCTGTTCAACTGGCCGACGCTGGCGGCGCGCGTCGTCAATGTCGATGATCCTTTCGGCCTTGAGCTGGTGCGCGATCGGCTGCAGGCGCGTGTCGCGCGCAGCGCGAATGAAGACCGGCTGTTCCTGACCTCGCAGCGGCCGGCGGAGTGGGTTGCGAGCGGTGTCGATTACGTCTGCGCCAGTGCGGTCAAGGCGAGCGATGCCGGGCTCGAGCTCGAGATCGAAAGCAGCCGCGGCGCGGCGCGCCTTGGCAGCAGCCTGATCGGCGATTTCAACGTCGAGAATCTGCTGACGGTGCTGGCGGTGCTGCTGGCCTGGGATGTGCCGCTGGCGTCCGCCTGCGGCGCGCTGGCGCGTTGTTCTGCGCCGCCGGGGCGCATGCAGGCCGAAGGTGGCGGCGCGTTGCCTTTGGCGCTGATCGATTACGCGCATACGCCCGATGCGCTGGCCAAAGCATTGCGCGCGGCGCGCGCTCACTGCCGCGGCCGGCTGTGGTGCGTGTTCGGTTGCGGCGGCGAGCGCGATCGCGGCAAGCGCGGCGAGATGGGGCGCATCGCGGCCGATCTTGCCGATGAAATCATCGTCACCGACGACAATCCGCGGCGCGAGGATCCGCGCGAGATCGTGGCGCCGATCATGGAGGCGATCAGGAACGCGGGCGGCGCGGCGCGCACCCGCGTGATCCACGATCGCGCCAAGGCGATCGCGAGCGCGCTCGGGAACGCGGTGGCGCTGGATGTGGTGCTGGTGGCCGGCAAGGGTCATGAGGACTACCAGATCATCGGCAGCGCGCGCCGCGCCTTCAGCGATGCCGCGGTCGTGCTGCAGGTGCTTGCCGAACGCGGTAGCCCATGATCCGGACTCTGAAGCAATTCGCCGCCGCCGGTCACGGCCGTCTGCATGGGCAGGATCGCGGCTTCAACGACATCGCGATCGATAGCCGCAAGCTCGAGCCCGGCGATCTGTTCGCGGCGCTGCGCGGCGAGAAAGCCGACGGTCATGATTTCGTGCCGGCGGCGGCGGCGGCCGGCGCCGCCGGCGCCATCGTGGCGCGCGCGCTGCAGCTGCCGCTGCCACAAATCGTTGTGTCGAACGTCGAGGCGGCACTCGCCAACGCCGCGCGTGCGGCGCGTGCACAGTTCAAGGGTCCGGTGATCGGCGTCGCCGGCAGCAATGGCAAGACCACGGTCAAGGAGATGATCGCCGCCATCCTGTCGCAGCGCGGGCCGTGCCTGGCGACCCGCGGCAATCTCAACAATCATCTGGGCGTACCGATGACGCTGCTGCGCCTGGACGACAGCCACCGCAGCGCGGTGATTGAGATGGGCGCGAACCGGCGCGGCGACGTCGAACAGCTGGTGCAGATCGCGCGGCCCGGCATCGGCCTGATCACCAACGCCGGCGCGGAACACCTGCAGGGGTTTGGTTCGCTCGAAGGCGCGGCGCGGGCGGAAGGGGAGATGGTGGCCGGTCTGCCCGCGAGCGGCACCGCCGTCATCAATGCCGATGATGCCTACGCCTCGCTGTGGCGTGCCGGCACCGCGGCGCGGGTGTTGAGCTTCGGTCTGCGACATGAGGCCGACTTCTATGCCGCGGGGCTGCATTTCGAGGTCGCTGCGCAGGACTTTGCGACCCGTTTCCGGCTGCACAGCCCGCTGGGCGAGATCGATCTCACGCTGGCGCTCGCGGGCCGTCACAATGTTCGCAACGCGCTGGCGGCCGCGGCAGCCGCCAGCAGCGCCGGCGCCACGCTGGCGGACGTCGCGGCCGGGCTCGCCTCGATGCGAGCGGTCAAAGGCCGGCTGCAGCTGCGGCGTACGCGCACCGGTGCCTGGTTGATCGACGACTCCTACAACGCCAATCCAAGCTCGGCGCGCGCCGGGCTCGAGGTGCTGAGCGAGCTGCCCGGCCGGCGCTGGCTGGTGCTGGGCGATATGGCCGAGCTGGGCGAGTTTGCCGACAGCAGCCATCGCGAGCTGGGCGAGCTGGCCCGGGCGCTGGGCGTCGAGCGTCTGTATGCCCTCGGCGCACTCGCCGGACTGGCCGCCGACAGCTTTGGCGCCGGCGCTGAGCGTTATCGCGATGCCGCCGAACTCACGCGCGCACTGGATGCGGCGATCACGCCCGATGTGCGGCTGCTGATTAAAGGCTCCCGCGTCAACCGCCTCGAGCGGGTGGTCGACGCACTGGCACCGGCCGCAGCGCCCTAAGGCAGGACAGGAACTCGATGCTCTACTGGATCGCGAAGCTGCTGGCGCTGCACTACTCAGCGTTCCACGTGTTTTCGTATCTGACGCTGCGCGCGATTCTCGCCGTGATGTCGGCGCTGAGCATGTCGCTGCTGGTCGGCCCGGCGATGATCTCGCGTCTGTCGCGCTACCAGATCGGCCAGGTGGTGCGCGATGACGGCCCGCAATCGCATCTGCCGAAGGCCGGCACGCCGACCATGGGCGGCGCGCTGATCATCGTCGCGATCGTGGTCAGCACGCTGCTGTGGACTGATCTGCGCAATCGCTTCGTCTGGATCACACTCGGCGTGACGGCGGGCTTCGGCGTGATCGGCTTCTGCGACGACTATCTGAAGCTCGTGGTCGGCAATTCCCGCGGCCTGACCGCGCGCTCGAAGTATTTCTGGCAGTCGGTGCTCGGCCTCGGCGCCGCGGTGCTGCTGTACCGGACGGCGCACGTGCCGGCCGAGACCGATTTCTTCGTACCGTTCATCAAGACCATCAGCGTGCCGCTCGGGCCGGCCAGTTTCATCGCGCTGGCCTATTTCATGATCGTCGGCATGAGCAACGCGGTAAATCTCACCGACGGACTTGACGGCCTGGCGATCATGCCCGCCGCAATGGTCGCCGGTGCGCTCGGCATCTTCGCCTACGCCAGCGGCAACTCGATCTTCGCTACCTACCTGTCGATTCCGGCCATCCCCCAGGCCGGCGAGCTGCTGATCTTCTGCGGCGCGCTAGCGGGTGCCGGCCTCGGGTTCCTGTGGTTCAACTCCTATCCGGCGCAGGTGTTCATGGGCGACATCGGCGCGCTTGCGCTTGGCGCTGCGCTCGGCGTAGTGGCGATCGTCGTGCGCCAGGAAATCGTCGCGCTGGTGATGGGCGGCATCTTCGTGCTGGAAACCGCCTCGGTGATCCTGCAGGTGGCTTCTTTCAAGCTGACCGGGCGGCGGATTTTCCGCATGGCGCCGATTCACCATCATTTCGAACTCAAGGGCTGGGCGGAGCCGAAGGTGATCGTGCGCTTCTGGATCATCAGCTTTCTGCTGGTGCTGGCCGGCTTGTCGACCTTGAAGCTGCGATGAGCGCACCTTCCGCAATGCCGTTGCGCGCGGTGGTGGTTGGTCTTGGCCAGAC
>DATNNU010000042.1:0-7456 GCA_035601675.1 Steroidobacteraceae bacterium
ACACACGCGGCGTCGCTGGATCAGGGTTGCCCCCATTGTCCAATATTCCCCACTGCTGCCTCCCGTAGGAGTCTGGGCCGTGTCTCAGTCCCAGTGTGGCTGGTCGTCCTCTCAGACCAGCTACGGATTGTCGCCTTGGTAAGCCGTTACCTTACCAACTAGCTAATCCGACTTCGGCTCATCCAATAACGCGAGGTCTTACGATCCCCCGCTTTCACCCATAGGTCGTATGCGGCATTAGCCAACCTTTCGGTTGGTTATTCCCCATTACTGGGCAGATTCCGAAGCATTACTCACCCGTTCGCCGCTCGTCAGCATGTATTGCTACACCTGTTACCGCTCGACTTGCATGTGTTAGGCACGCCGCCAGCGTTCAATCTGAGCCAGGATCAAACTCTTCACTTAAATGTCTTGAGTCTTCAAGTGATGAATGAATCCAAAGGCCCATTGCTGGACTTTTGGTCACTCGGTCAATGGCATCCAAAGGACGTATCAACGCGAGTTCCCACACAAGTTACCTGCCAAATTTTTAAAGAGCAGCGGCGGCGCAAAGACCGCAGCAATCCACGGCCGCAAGGGCCGCAGAAAGGGCCGGGAAGTATAGCCCTGCGGCCATTCCCGTCAACATAAGTAGTCAGCGCATGTCCGCTCAGGTCCCGCGCAGCGGCAACCTTAGGTGGGCTCGAAGCTGAGGGCGCGCATTATAGGGGTAGAGGCGACGCTGTCAACGCGTTGTCACGAATATATTCGCACACTCGCAAGCCCCTGATGCGTCTACTTTTTCTCCAACGCCACGCGCGCGAAGCGGCGCGGCCCGAGCTGCAGGATGTGGGTTTCGCCGACAGTCAGCTGCGTTGCAGCATCCAGCACCTTTTCGCCATCGATCCGCACCGCGCCCTCGGCGATTTTCCGCCGCGCTTCCGAGCCGCTGGCGGCCAGCCCGGCGGCGGTCAGCGCCGCGCTCAGGCCCAGGTGGCCTTCGGGGGCCGCGATCAGGGTCAGGGGCAGGTCGGTCGGCAGCGCCTTTTCGGCAAAGCGCGCCATGAAATGGGCGTGGGCCGCCTGCGCCGCGGCTAAGTCATGGAATCGCGTGACTATTTCCACCGCGAGCTCGAACTTCACGTCGCGCGGGTTGCGGCCCTCCTCGACCGCGCGCTTCAGGGCGGCGATCTCGCCCAGCGGACGCAAGCTCAGCAGCTCGAAATAGCGCCACATCAGCGGGTCGGAGATGGACATCAGCTTGCCAAACATGTCGTTCGCGGCATCGTTGATAGCGATGAAATTGCCGAGCGATTTCGACATCTTGTTGACGCCATCGAGCCCCTCGAGCAGCGGCATCGTCAGCACGACCTGCGGCTCCTGGCCGTAGTGCTGCTGCAGCTGGCGGCCGACCAGCAGGTTGAACTTCTGGTCGCTACCGCCGAGCTCGACATCGGCCTGCATGGCCACTGAGTCATAGCCCTGCACCAGCGGATACAGGAACTCGTGCATTGCGATCGGTTGATTGTTCTTGAAACGCTTGGAAAAATCATCGCGCTCGAGCATCCGGGCGACGGTATGCCTGGCGGCGATTTCGATCAGCCCGGCGGCGCTCATGGGACCAAACCATCGCGAGTTGAAGTCAATGCGGGTCAAGGCCGGGTCCAGTATCCGAAAGATCTGCTGCTCGTAAGTACGGGCGTTGGCCTGTATTTCCTCGGGCGTGAGCCGCGGTCGGGTCGCATTGCGACCGGTCGGATCGCCAATCATGCCGGTGAAATCGCCGATCAGGAAAACCACGTCGTGCCCGAACTGCTGGAACTGCCGCATCTTGTTGATCAGCACCGTGTGCCCGAGATGCAGATCCGGCGCGGTCGGATCGAAGCCGGCCTTGATCTTGAGCCGCCGGCCGCTGCGCAGCTTGCTTTCGAGCTCGGCGGGCAGCAGCAGATCCTGCGCGCCGCGCGCCAGCTCGGCCATCTGTTGCTGGATGTGTTCGTTGCTGGTGTTCATGGCGATCAGCGTAACTGTAGCAGGATGCGCGCTGCGCACCGCTGACGCTTGGCTTGGCGTAAAGTGCGCGACGTAAAATCCTTGTCGTAAATACTCCCGATGCCTGCAGTCCCCTCATGACCCTGTACGTCGGCCTCATGTCCGGCACCAGCATGGACGGCATCGATGCCGCATTGCTCGAGATCGACGCTGACGGCATGCGTCTGCTGTCTGCCATTCGTCGTGACTGGCCGCCGACGCTGCAGCGCCGGCTGCGCCGGCTGGCCGAAGACTACCAATTCATCGGTCTGATCGAGCTCGGCCAGCTCGATACCAGCGTGGCCGAACAGTTTGCGCTGGCCGCCGAGCAGCTGCTGCGGGCGAACGAATTGCCGCCGCGTGCAGTGCGCGCGGTCGGCAGCCACGGCCAGACCGTACTGCATCAGCCGCAGGGTGACGCACCCTTTACGCTGCAGATCGGCGATCCCAATGTCATCGCCGAGCGCTTAGGGGTCGACGTCGTAGCCGATTTTCGCCGCCGCGATGTGGCGGCTGGCGGAGAAGGCGCGCCGCTGATGCCGGCATTTCATGCCGCGGCATTCGGCGTACCCGGCGAGCGCAGCGCCGTGGTCAATATCGGCGGCATCGCCAACGTGACCCAGTTCGCCGCCGACGGCGGCATCACCGGCTTCGACACCGGACCGGGTAACTGCTTGCTCGACTCCTGGTCGCGACGGCATCTCAATCACGCCTACGATGCCAACGGTGCCTGGGCCGCCACCGGCATCGTGCAGGCAGAGCTGCTGGCGCGCCTGCTCAGCGAACCGTATTTTTCGCGGCCGGCACCCAAGAGCACCGGCCGGGAGACCTTCAGCGATGCCTGGCTCGACCAGGCGCTCACCGGTTTATCGCTGGCGCCGGCCGACGTGCAGGCGACGCTCAGCGAGCTCACCGGGCTCACGATCGCCGACAGCCTCCGGGCCGCCCCCGGCACCGATCCGAAACGGGTGCTGATCTGCGGCGGCGGCGCCTTCAATGCCGACCTGATGGGGCGCTTAACCCGCTTGCTACCGCGCTCCCAGGTGGACACGACGGCGGCCGCCGGCATCGCGCCGGAACACGTCGAAGCGGCCGGCTTCGCCTGGCTGGCGCATCGCTATGTGTCCGGACTGTCTGGAAATTTGCCCGCGGTGACCGGCGCCAGGCACCCGGTACCGCTCGGAGCGCTCTACCGCGGCGCGCTGCTGTAATACGTTCTTAATCGGCGATCCGCCCGCACGGCAGCTAGAATGGCTGTTGAATGGCTACCAAACGCGCCCCACGCGCCCAGAAGATCGCCCAGGCCGCCATTGTGGATCAACCCGTCACCGCACCGCAGACGTTCATCAACCGCGAGTTGTCCTCGCTCGAGTTCAACCAGCGCGTGCTGGCGCAGAGTCTCGATCCGCGCGTGCCGCTGCTCGAACGACTCAATTTCCTGTGCATCTCGTCCAGTAACCTGGACGAATTCTTCGAGATCCGGGTCGCCGGCCTGAAGCAGCTGCTCGAGCTCGGCTCCACGCAGGTCGGCCCCGACGGGCTGGCGATTGCCGACCAGCTGACGGCGATTCATCAGCGCGCAACCGGCCTGGTGCGCGATCAATATGCCTGCCTGAACGACGTGCTGCTGCCGGCACTGGCGGATGCCGGCATCGAGGTGCTCGACGAGTCGGACTGGGATGCGGATACCCGGGCCTGGGTCGAGCGCCACTTCCTGGCCGAAGTCGAGCCGGTGTTGAGCCCCCTGGGCCTCGATCCGGCGCGCCCGTTCCCGCGCATTCAGAACAAGAGCTTGAATTTCATCGTACGGCTGTCGGGCAAAGACGCCTATGGCCGCGACAGCGAACTCGCGATCGTGCAGGCGCCGCGCTCGCTGCCGCGCATCGTGGCGCTGGCGGATGGCAGCGGTCGGCGTCGATTCGTCGCGCTGTCGGCCATAGTCGAGGCCTTCGTGGCGCATCTGTTCGAGGGCGTACAGGTGCTCGGCTGCTACCAGTTCCGGCTCACACGCAACAGCGATCTGTTCGTGGACGACGAGGAGGTCGACGACCTGCGGCGCGCGCTCGAGGGCGAGCTCGCGCAACGCCGCTACGGTGCCGAGGTGCGGCTCGAGACCGCCGCTAATTGTCCGAACGACATGGTCGAGTTCCTGCTGCAGCAGTTCGCGCTGACGCCGCTCGACTGCTACCAGGTTCCGGGCCCGGTCAATCTGAACCGCTTTTCCGCGATCTACGATCTGGCGCAGCGTACCGATCTGAAATACCCGGCGTTCACGCCCGGCCTGCCGCCGCGCCTGGTCGGCGCGACCGACCTGTTTTCGGTCATCCGGCAACGCGACGTGATGCTGCATCACCCTTATCGAAGCTTCGGACCGGTTATGGACCTGCTGCGCCAGGCCGCCACCGATCCGGCCGTACTCGCGATCAAACAAACCCTGTATCGCACCGGCGACAATTCGCCGATCGTCGATTCCCTGGTTGCCGCGGCGATGGCGGACAAGGACGTCACGGTCATCATCGAGCTGCGCGCGCGTTTCGATGAGGAAGCCAACATCGAGTTGTCAACGCGGCTGCAGGAAGCCGGCGCGCACGTGATGTACGGTGTCGTCGGCTACAAGACCCACGCCAAGATGACGCTGATCGTGCGCCGCGAGGCCGATGGCATCCGCCGCTACTGTCATCTCGGTACCGGCAACTACCATCCGCGTACCGCGCGCGGCTACACCGACTATGGCCTGTTCACCTGCGACGAGGATATCGGCTCCGATGTGCACGAGATCTTCCTGCAGCTGACCAGCCTTACACGCACCTCGAAGCTGCGGCGGCTGCTGCAATCGCCGTTTAATCTGCATGAGGCCGTCCAGGCGATGATCGAGCGCGAGAGCGCCCACGCGCTGGCGGGCAAGAAAGCCCGCATCATCGTCAAGCTCAATGCGCTGGTCGATCCGCGGACCATCGAGACGCTGTACCGCGCCTCGCGTAGCGGCGTGCAGATCGATCTGATGATCCGCGGCGTGTGCGCCGTTCGTCCCGGAATTCCCGGCGTATCCGACAACATCCGGGTGCTATCGGTGGTCGGCCGCTTCCTTGAGCACTCGCGCGCGTACTGGTTCGAGAATGACGGCTCGCCCGAACTGTATCTGTCGAGCGCCGACTGGATGGAGCGCAACTTCTTCCGTCGCGTCGAGATCGCGTTTCCGGTGCTGCACACTGAGCATCGCAAGCGCATCTTCGAGGACCTGGAGACGCTGCTGTCGGACAACACCAACGCCTGGGAGCTGCAGGCCGACGGCACCTATGCGCGTCTGAGCTTCAATCAGTCGTCAGCGGTGGATGCGCAGGCGCTGTTGCTCGAGCGCTACGCCGGCATTCCGGTCCCGCAGCCGCCATAGCCCATTGGCGAACTCACCGCGCCGCTTCGGTATGATCCAACGGGTCAACCGCGCAGGCAGTCGGCATGATCGAGAAAAGCTGGGCGTAGCATTTCGCGGCGGAGTGGATCGCGGCCTGGAACGCGCATAATCTCGAGCGCGTCCTGTCGCACTACGGCGATGACTTCGAAATGCGATCACCGCTCATCGTCGAGCTGATGGGCGTTGCCAGCGGTACCCTCAGGGGCAAGAGCGCCGTTCGGCCCTATTGGGAGAAAGGACTCACCGCTTACCCGTCGCTGCAGTTGGAATTGCACTGCGTACTGATCGGCGTCGACGCCATCGCGCTGTACTATCGCAGCACGCCGAAGAGTCGCATGGTGGCCGAGGTGCTGAGGTTCGGCGACGACGGTAAAATCGTCAGCGGCTCGGCACTCTACGCCCAGGCGACTCAACCGGCGCGATTGCCCGAGAACACCCGCACCCGGATTCCGTGCGGCCGCAGGAACTCGATCTCCAGCTGCAGGTCGGCGACCGTCAGCGGATGCTCCTTGAGCCAGCGCACCGGAAAGCGCAGTTCCAGCGTACCCCCGCGCGCGCCGAGTTCGATGTTCGGCAGCGCCACGCCGCTGCGTCCACGATGCAGCAGCACCGCCAGCCGCAGCAGCACGATTAGGTGCACCGCCAGCCGGTCCCAGGGTGGAATGAGATCCTCCAGTCCCTGCACCGCGAGCTTGCGACGATGGCTGCCCACAAGACGCGCGAGCAATTGCTGCTCCTCGCGTGCGAAACCCGGCATATCGGCGTTCTCGAGCAGATAGGCGCCATGGCGGTGATAGCCGCTGTGAGCGACATCAAGTCCGATCTCGTGCAGTCGCGCGGCCCACTTGAGGCTCAGCTCGGCGAGCGGATCGCCGAGTTCCCAGGGATCCTTCACCTGGGACAGAAATTGCAACGCCGTGGCCTCGACCCGCTCGGCCTGTTCCAGATCGACATGGTAGCGGTGCTGCATCGAACTGACGGTGCGCTCGCGCGCGTCGGAGCGCGTCATGCGGCCGATCATGTCGTACAGCAGACCGTCACGCAGCGCGCCTTCGACGAAGCGCAGCTGCTGAATGCCGAGCGCGTCGACGATCTCGGTCAGGATCACCACCCCGCCCGGAAACACCGGCCGCCGTTCGTCGGTGACCGCTTCCAGATCCAGCTCGCGCGTATGTCCGATCTCACTGAGCCGTTGCAGCAGCAGCTCATTGCCGGCGGGCGTGATGCTGGTCGCGGCCGGGTCGAGTTCGCGGATGCTGTCAGCGATCGCACGCACGCTCCCGGAGCTGCCGAACGCGTGCGCCCAGCCGCGGCGCAGGAACGCCGCCTGGATCGGCTCGAGTTCCAGCCGAGCCGCAAGCCGCGCACGCTCGATGCGCTTGGGCGACAGGCGGCCATCGCCGAAGAAGCGCTGGCTGAGCGACACACAGCCGATCTGCAGACTCTCGAGCACGAGTGGCTCAAAGTGCTCGCCGATGATGATCTCGGTGCTGCCGCCGCCGATATCGACCACCAGCCGGCGATCCTCTTCGTTCGGCAGATTGTGCGCCACGCCCGAATAGATCAGCCGCGCCTCTTCCATGCCGGAGACGATTTCGATCGGGAAACCCAGTGCCTCGCGTGCGCGCTCGAGGAATGCCTGCTTGCGGCGCGCCACGCGCAGGGCGTTGGTACCCACGACCCGCACATCGCTGGCGTGCATGTCGCGCAATCGCTGGCCGAAGCGTTGCAGGCAGGCGAGCGCGCGGGCCGCGGCTTCCTTATCGAGGCGGCCGTCATCGCCGATACCCGCAGCCAGCCGCACCATCTCGCGCAACCGGTCGACGATGACCAGCTGGCCGTGCGAATAGCGCGCGACCACCATGTGAAAACTGTTGGAGCCGAGGTCTACCGCCGCGATGACTTCGTCGGTGGCGGGAGCACGACTCATGGCCACGTGAGGCGGTGGGTCTGCGGACTGGCTACCCGACTCATGGTCGAGCGATTGAATGACGCCGTGGACTGGGTACCCGGCTCATGCGCATGCGGATGGCG
>DATNNU010000043.1:0-4186 GCA_035601675.1 Steroidobacteraceae bacterium
GACGAATGCCAGCAGCAGGAACGCGCACATGATCAGCGCCGCCACCAGCACCCGGTGGGTGTCCCAGAACACGAAGATCAGCGCCAGACCGCCAAACAGCAGGCCCATGCCGCCGGCGAACAGCGCGATCAACGACCACAGCACCAGCCCGAGCAGACCTTCCAGCCCTTCCTGCAGCTCGGTGAAGATCAGCTCAAGCCGCGTATGCACCATCTCCACCGCGGTGACGACCAGCTGACCGACCGAGTCGAGGAAACCACTGATCGGCGGCTGGTGTGATCTCCCGGGCGGTTCGATCATGCCGTACTGCCCACGGACTTGCTCAGTCTCTGGAGCGCACAAGCAGGGCGCCGAACACAAATCCGGCCAGTGCGGCAAAGCCCACCGACTGCCACGGGTTGTCGCGCACGTACTGATCGCCTTTCAGCGCATAGTCGCGGCCCTGGCTCAGGATGGTGTCCTGTACTTCAGCCAGCCGCTCCTTCGCGCTCGCCAGCGTTTCGGCGGCTTGCGCCTTGGCAACATCGATCTTGTCGCCGGCGTAGGACGCAGATGCCTTCAGCAGTGCCTCGGAATCGCGTATGACAGCCTGCAGATGCTCGTACAGCTGCTCGGCGTCCACTGGATCGGTCATTGAGGACTTCTTTCTGGATTTCATTGATGCTTCTTCCATAGAGGTTAGTCGCCGCATACCAAGCGGCGCAACTTGTCTGCGCGGCGCCGCTAACGCGGAGCACTGATACTAACTCAGTGCCTTCGGCAGCCGGTCCTTTCCTGATGTAGGACTACGCGCAGCGCCGCCTGGTCCGGATAGAGACGCCCACGGTAGGACTGATACTCGAGCGCCGTGCGGCGCCCGTCAGCCGCGGCCTTCGAGACCGCCAGGTAGCGCTCGACGGCAGCGGCAGGGGTGGGCCTGCCCCGCAATGCTTCGTCCAGCGCGCGCCCCGCCAGTACGCCGTGCGCGCGTGATGCCCAGCCGACAGCAACAAGACCGCGGCGGCGGTGCGCGCCACTGTGCTCGGCCTGCTCAGTTAGTCAATATTCGAACTGGTAGGTGATGCCGACGCTGTTGCCCGGATCATTCTGCGGCGTCGCACCCTGCACCGTGCCGCCGGTACCGAGCGTGGTCTGCGCTTTCAGGCTCTTGGTCAGATCGACCTGCACCTGAGCCTGGGTCGAACCGTTGGTACTCTGTTTGGCGCCGATATACACCCGCCGGCTGACGTAGCGCCCGGCCTCGATGGTCGCCGCGTTGCTGGTCTCACCGGCCGTGCCGGTGGCGCTGCCGGTGTTGCTCGAGCCGCCCCCGATCGCCAGGCGATCCAGGCCGAGCTTGCGTTGCACGGCATTGATCGGATTGAATTTGCCGCTGCCGCTCATGGTCGCCAGTGCGGCGCCAATCTGCGCCAGCTGTAGCGGCGTGAGTTGCGTCACGCTGACGCCGAACAGCAGCCGCGACAGGATCTCGTCCTGCGGCATTTCCGGGGTGCTGCCCAAGGTAATGGTCGGTGCATCGGCATAGCCGCCGACGTTCAACGTTGCGGTGACTCCGCCGCTGGTGTTGGTGGCGGTGAAGTCGAGCGTCGGGTCGATTCTCTTCCTCACGCCGCTGCCATTGAATCCCACCCGGCCGCTGCTGAAGGTCAGTGTTGCGCCGGCCAGATTGACGGTGCCGTTGCGCAGATCGAAGCCGCCGCTGATGTCGGGATCGGCGCTGGTGCCGGCGATACGCAGCTGCCCGGCGACTTCGGCGTTCAGGCCGCGGCCACGCACGAACACGGCGCGTGGCGCGGCCACCGTGAGGTTGAGCGCCACGATGGTGGCACTGGCTTTGGCCACCGATGGCGGCTTCTGGCCCGCGCGCACCACGTTGAGTTCCGCCACGTTGGGCGGCAGGGCGTTGGGAATGTTGATATCGGCGCGATCGATCTGCACGCTGCCGGAGGCATTGAGCTGGCTGCGCAGAGCGCCCGCGATCTTCAGGTCCATATCGAAGGTCGCGGTCAACAGATCGCTCGCGAATGGCCGCGCATCGCGTGCCGTGAGCTGCAGCGCCACCGGCAGATCCCCGCCGCCCAGTCCCAGCGTGCCGCTGGCCGTGATCGTGCCGCCGCCGGCATGCGCGGTGAATTGCTTGAGCTGCAGGTGCTCGCCATCCGCCTCCAGCGTCGCGCTGAGCTCGCTCAGGTGCATGCCGCGCGGGTAATCCTGGATATCCCCGCCGCTGAGCACCAGGGTGCCGCGCGCCTGCGGCGCCGCCGGCGTACCGGCCAGCTCGGCATCGATGCTGGCCTTGCCGAGCACACGCTGGCCGCTCGCCTCGATGATCGGATTGACCACAGTCAGGTTGACACTGCCGTTCACTTGGAGCGCGATCGCCGCGTTGCGGTTCAGCGGCAGCTGGCCTTTAGCCTGCAGCTGCAGGCCATCCCCGGCGCGCACCTGCAGCTCCACCTGCGCCGCCAGCTGCTGCAGTTGCGCGCTGGCGTCGATGTCGGTCGACGGCAGTCCGCGAGCGGCGCCATTGCTGGCGCGCAATCCGCGTGCCTGGACACGCAGGCTGCCGAGCGGCGTGGCCAGCGTTCCGGTCAGTTCGGCATCGGCATCGGCGTGACCTTCGGCCTGCAGTTCCGGCCACACGACGCGCAGCAGTGCGGGCCTGAAGTCTCGCAGCGACGCCGAAAGATCGAGCGTCGGCGTCAGCCGCCCGGCCAGCTGCAATACCGTGTCCGCGACCCCGAGACGTAACTGCGCCAGCACGATGCCGTCAGCAAACGAAATCGTTGTCGGCGCCAGCAGATGCAACGTCTGCTCGCGGTAGTCGGCCCGCAGTGCCGTCAGCCGCAGCTCGCGCCGCTCGACCCGCAGCATCGCCGACGTGTCCAGCTGCAGCGCCGGATCCGTACCGGTCTGCAGGCTTGCCAAGGCGTGCAGCTTCAGGTCCGCGAACGCTCCGCGCAGCTCCGCACTTAGTTTCACCAGCACACCGTTGCGCACTCCCTGCGCCGTGAGTTGCAGCGCCGACACCGGCCGCACGAGCGGCTCGGCAATGTCTCCGCGCAGCTGCAGCAGCTGCAGTGGCTGCGCCGGGATGCCGGCATCGTGCGCATCGAGCGTGATGCGCGCGCGACTGTGGCCCGCCGCATGGTCAAACAGCACGCTGGCATCCAGGCTGCCCTGAATGCTCTGCCCGAGCAGCCGGTCGAGATCCTGCAGGCGCGCGACGTGCAGCTCCAGTCGCCCTTCCGGGTCCGTGGCCTTGGTGTCGATGCGCAAGGCCCCGGCGAGGCGGGCACTCTTCCAGTCGCCGCGCTCGATCTGCGCCGCCATCGATCCGTCGGCGCGGCGTTCGATGCTGGCCGCCAACTGCAGCGGTGCCCCATCCAGCGTGCCGCCAAGCTCGATGCGCCCATTGGGGTGCTGCGGCAGATCGCGCGCGCGCAGGCTTAGCCGCAGCGATCCGGGCGGCGAGCCATGGGCCGACAGGTTGCCATTCAAATCGGCGGTGAGCGTGAGCCGCGGTGCGACGCCCTGCAGTTGCCCCTGGCCGTTGAGATCGCCGGCCAGCCCCGCCGAGAGCGCCGCAAGATCGGGCAGTGCGAATCGGAAATCCAGCTCCAGGGTTCCGAGCGCTTCGCGGCCGTGCAGCGACGCCTGCAGTTTCGATGCCTCGAGCTGCGAGCGCTCGATCTCGAAACCACCGTCCTTGAAAAGCAGCGTCGCGCTGACTTTGGCGTGCGGTGCCAGCAAGCTCACCAGCGGCGCATCGCCGCCGGCGATCTCAACACCGCCCGTCAGCTCGAGCCGACGTGTGGGCGCAGAGCTCTGCAGCTGCGCCTGCAGCGAGCCGCGGCCCTTCAGATCGACGCCCGCCAGCTGTGCCAGCGGCTCGATGTCTTTCAATACCGCGCTCAGTGTCGCTCCCGCCGTGCTCCACTGGCCACGCGCGCTGAGCAGCGGATGCGACAGCGTGAAATCCACCGCCCGGGTGGCATCGGCAAGCTTGAGCTGCGCCTGCAGTTGCAGCGGCGCGTCGGACAGCAGCCGCGCCACGGGCTGGGGCAATACCAGTCCACCGAGGCGCGCATCCAGCCGCAGCGCATCGCCGACGCCGCTCAGATCGGCCGTGAGCTGTTGGATCTGCAACGCACCGGCGGCGAGCCCGGCCAGCTGCAGCTGCGCG
>DATNNU010000044.1:0-7312 GCA_035601675.1 Steroidobacteraceae bacterium
TCTGCGACTGGGCATCGAAGGCATGCTGGCGCAGCACATGCTCGACGTGCGCCGCTTCATCGTCGACCACCTGGAGAGCAACGCCGATCGCATCGTCCGTGACGTGCGCCTGATGATGCAGGATCAGACGCCGCCCGCTGCCGGCTTTCCGCCGAGCGAGCGGCCGATGGACTGGCGGCTGGGGCTCGCCGTGGCAGGTCTGGTGGCGGCGTTTCTGTTCGGCTTGCAGTGGTCGAAGCAGCGCGGTGCCTCGGAGGCGCTGTCCGCGCAGTTGGCAAAATCGCAGCAGCAGCTGACCGAGGCGCAGCAGAATCTGCTGTCGCTGCAGAGCGCGGATGCCGCCGCCGCCGCCAGCGCCGCGGCCCCCGGCAGTGCTGGGACTGAGCCCGCCGATGCCTCCCGCGCCAGTGCGATGCTCGAACCGGTGCCGTTCGGCGAGACGCCGCTGGCCGGGGTGAGGCTCGAGCACGTGTCGGGCCTGTTGTCGCGCCTGGGCACCCAGGGCTTTCACGGCGTGGTGCAGATTCGCAGCGTTCCGGGTCGCTTCTGCACGGTCAACGGCCCGGGCGGCACGCCGGTGCTGCCCGGCGATGCGCTGCTGTATTCGAAGTGCGAGCAGATCGGCAATCCGCGCGACGATAACGCCTCGGCCAGCCAGCGCCAGTCGGTCGCGTTTGCCAACATGGTGTCCACCGCGCGGCAGAATTCCGCCGGCAGGATCGATGTGCAGATCAGCGCCGGCAGTGCCGACGAGGTCGTGACGCCGTACCCGGCGGTCAGCGACACGCTGACTGCCGGTGAGTGGAACCGCGTCGCGGCCGCGAATAACCGTGTCGAAGTGCATTGGCAGCCGACGCACTGAAGTATCAACCGCCGGCGTTACTGCGCAACGGGCATCTGCAGACGCTGCTCGGCAGCGTATGGCCCGTGTGCTGGCTGATCCGCCGCCGCGCCGCGCGGCTGCGTTCGCGCGCGCAGGAGCTGCTGCTCGAGTGCGGCGATGAGGTGCGGCTGCAGGCGTTTCTGAGCAGCGCCGCCGGCGAGGCCGGGCCCCGAGTGGCGATATTGCTGCACGGCTGGGAAGGCAGCGCCGAGGCTAGCTACGTGCTGTCGCTCGGCAGCCTGCTGCTGGAGAGCGGATTCGATGTCGTGCGGCTGAACCTGCGCGATCACGGCGCGACCCATCATCTTAATCGCGAGATCTTTCACTCCTGCCGGCTGCCTGAGGTGGTGGGCGCCACGCGCGCGCTGGCGCAACGCTTTCCGGGCGCGCGGCTGTACCTGGCGGGCTTTTCGCTTGGCGGTAATTTCATGCTGCGCGTGGCGGCGGACGCGCGCCTGCCTGCGGCGATCGCGGGCGTGGTTGCGGTCTCCCCGGTGCTCGATCCGGAGGTCACGCTCGCGGCGCTGGAGCGCGGCCCGGCGATCTACCGCCGCTCGTTCCTGCGGCGCTGGTCGCGCTCACTGCGGCGCAAGCAGAGCGCCTGGCCGGGCGTGCATGATTTTGGCCCGATGCTGCGGCTGGGGCAGTTGCGGGCCATGACGGCGGGCCTGGTAGCGCGCTGTACTGATTTTCCAAGCCTGGCGGCGTACCTCGACGGCTACGCGGTGACCGGCGATCGACTGGCGATGCTGCGTGTGCCCTCGAGTGTGTTGCTGGCCGACGATGACCCGATCGTGCCAGCGGCGGATCTGCAGCGGCTGGCCGCTTCATCGCAGCTCACGGTGGTGCGCTCGCGCTATGGCGGTCACTGCGGATTCGGTGCCGGTGTGGCGCGGCCGAGCATGGCGGATCGCTTCGTGCTCGAGCAGTTCGAGCGCTTCGAGCGCGCCGCCGGCGCCGCTGTCAAGCGCTGATCAGAGCCGCTCGAGCGGGTTCGGAATGCGCGCGCGACCGACCCAGGAGGCGGTGCCGATCCCAAGGCCGACCAGCGCACCCACCGAGGCCAGCACGTAGATGGCATTGGGGCCAAAGCTCGCCTGCAACCACGGCAACGCCACCGCCACCGCGGCGCCCGCTGCAAATGCGCCGCCGATCAACGTGCCGAGCGTGCGGCGGCGCAATCGCAGGTAGTTGGCATCGAGTTCGGCCAGGCATTCGCGCTGTTGGCGCTGGGCGTGCGCCCGACTGGCCGCGCGCTCGCCCTCGCCCGCACGCTCCCGCGCCAGCCTCGCCTGTAGTCGGGCGTGGAACCCGGGCGGCAGGCCCGGGGGGCGCAGCGCGCGCGCGAGCGCGGCCTCCAATGCGCGCGCGCGCGGATCATCGGTCGCCATCCACTCATCCGTGTTCATCGGCTGCTCTCCAGCCAGTGGCGCGGGTCGTCCAGACCTCGCCGCCGCAACTGCTCGGCCAGCGCGGCACGGGCGCGAAACAAGCTGGTCTTGACCGAGCCTTCCGGCATAGCGAGCATGCTGGCCACTTCGCGCACCGAACGATCCTCGTAGTAGAACAGCGTCAGCGTGCGCCGGTAGCGCTCGGGTAGCCCGTCGACCAATGCACGCAAAGACCCGGACGGATCCGCCGGCTCAGTGTCGGTGCCGCCCACGGCCTGCGCTTCGGCCTCGACCGCGGCGTCGCTGAGCGATGCCAGCTCGCGCCGGCGCGCGATCGCGGTCAGGCAGCGATTGCGCGTGATGCTGTAGATCCAGGTGGATATCGACGCCCGCTGGTCGTAACTTGCCATCGCCTTCCAGATTCGCACCAGGCTCTCCTGTGCGGCATCCTCGGCCGCGGTGGGATCGCGCAGCAGCGTGCAGCACAGGCGGTAGACCTTGTCCTGATAGCGCGCCAGCGTCAGCTGGAACGCGGGCTCAAGTGCACCGCTTTGCAGCAGCGCGACGATGTCGCGATCCTGGGCCGCAGCATCGGCCGGCGCTGGCTGCATGGCTTTCACTACCTCAGCCTTTATTACCCCCCGGTCGGCCATTCGGTTTCAACCAAATGAGCGATGCGGCCATCTAAATGACCGCCACCGCCATTGAAACCGTGTCGGCGCAGCGAGGGTATCAAGCGTGTACCACATTTTATACGAGGGCCTTACCGTGGACCCAAGCTCAGTCGCTGATGTTGTCGCCGCCGGAGAATCACACGATGTCGTGGCCATCCTCGGGGTGATGATTCCAATCGTAGCCATCGTCATGGGCCTGGGCATCGGCATGCTCAGGCTGTGGCTGGACTACCGCAAGAAGCGCGAAATCCTGCAGGCGCATCACGCCGAACGAATGGCGGCCATCGAAAAAGGTATCGAGCTGCCGCCGCTGCCACCCCAGTTCTATGGGCCCGAGGCCAGCTCGCTGCCGGCCGACATGCTGCAGCAGCAGTTCAAGGGACGACATATCGCATTGCCGTATCTGCGCAGCGGCCTGATGTGGCTGCTGATCGGTGCCGCGATCAGCCTGGCGCTGTATGCCGACCACAATGTTGCCGCCTGGTGGGGCGGGGTGCCGGCCGCCTACGGCCTGTCAAAGCTGCTGTTCTATTTCATCGCCAACCGAATGAACGCCGGCGCCGATGCGCGCGGCGATCAAAGCAAACCCAAGGAGTAACCGCCATGATTTTCAGAAAAGCACAGTTCCACAGCCGCGCCGCCGCTGCGCTCGGCGCCGTGGCAGCGGTGGCCGTCAGCGCGATCGGCATCGCCGTGGACGTCAGGAGCGAGCCCAGCAGCGCACAACCGCCGAGCTTCAAGGTCGCGTATGCCGGTCTGGATCTTTCGCAGCCGCTGGGTGCGCAGCTGCTGTATCAGCGCCTGCAGCAGGCCTCCGCGAGCGTCTGTGGTCGGCTGGATCCGGTCGATATCGCCGCCTACCTGCGCTGGCAGCGTTGCTACGACGCTGCGTTGCAGCGCGCCGTGCTGCAGGTCAATGCGCCGGAATTGCTCGCGCTCTATCGCCGCGATGCCGCTCATTCGCACCGTGCCGGCTGAGCGCCCATCAATGACGCAACGCGGCTTCGAAGCGGGCTCGCCGTGACGCGAGCGCGGCGAGCGCCGCTGGCGCTAGTTGACCTGTTTCGAAGCGCGGCTGCGCTGTGGATGGCGAACGGCCAAGCCGCGCGTCGCCGAACAGCTCAGGATCAGCCAGTGCGGCCGCCCCCAGCACCGTTGCTTCGTGCGCGCCGCGCAGCACCGGGACGCCGAGCAATGCCGCCAGGCGGCGACACAGCCAGTCGGAACGCGACAAGCCGCCGCTCGCGATCACCCGCGCCGGCGGGCCGCCGCGATAACACATCAAATCGAAATTGATCGCGATCAGAAAAGCGATGCTTTCGACCACGGCGGCGAATCGCGCCATGACCGGGCCGTCGCCGATGAAATACGAGTCCTGCTGTGCACGCCAATACGGCGAGCCCAAGCCGCCGATGCCGTTGATATAGAGCGGCACCGCGCCGTCTGCGGGCAGCGTCTCAAGCTCTCGCCACAGTTGCGTTTCGGGCCTGCCGCTGTCGGCGGAGAATCTGACTATCGCAGCGCCGGCGCCATTGACCGTGCCTTCGAGGCTGTAGAGCGCGCTGTCGGCATCCGCTATCAGCACGCTGGCCAGCAGCGGAGCCGCAGCCTGGGGCCGCACTGTGAGCGGTCGCTGAATGAAGGCGCCGGTGCCGAGATTGATGTAGACGCTCATCGGGTCTGGCGCGCCAAAGGCGAACGGGATCGCGGATTGATCGCCGGTCACGGCGCGCAGCGCGATCGGCTGCGGCGGCAGCGCGCTGTGGTCGAACCGCAGCACACCGTAGTGCGTGCGGGTCGGCGCACACGGCGGCAGCCAGCGGCGCTCGATGCCGAACAGTTGCAACAGCTCCGCGGACCAGTCGCGTTGCGCGCTGTCCCAAAGCAGGGTGCGCGAAGCGTTTGCGGGATCGGCCAGAGCCACCCCTGCCGTCAGTCGCATTACCAGGTAGCTGGCCAGCGGCGCCATCGCAAGAGCGCCGCGCGCGCGCGCGTGTTGCACGGCGGGGAGGTGATCGAGGCACCAGCGCATCTTGCCGACGCCGTAATGCGGCGACAGCGGCAGCCCGGTCAGCTCACCGATACGCGGCGCGTGCGCGTCGAAGGACTGCAGCCACGGCGCGTTGCGCCGATCCTGCCACGAGATCGCCGGCGACAGGGCGAGCCCCGAGCGCTGCTCGAAGCAGACGATCGTGGAACGCTGGGTGGCCAGTCCCGCGGCGTCGACCACCACATCGCCAGCGCTGCGTAGCACGCCGGCGGCCGCCGCGCGCAATGACTCGACGATCTCATCCGGGTCGTGCTCGACCTCGCCGGCGCTGCCGTGCGCGGTGCGGATCGGGATCTGCTGTGAGGCGATGATCTCGCCGTGCTCGCCGACGATGCAGGCGCGGCTCGCGTGGCCTCCCTGGTCCAACGCCAGTACACCGCGCATGCTCAGTCGCCGTGCATAGTCAGCTGGCGTGCAGCGGCAACTGATCGGTGCGCGCCAGCGCGCGCCGCGGCGGCAACGATGGCGCGATCTGCCGCAGCGCGCGCTGCGCGACGGCGCGGAACGTGGTGAGCTTGCCGCCGTAAATCGACAGTACCCGTGGCCGCTGCGCTCGGTCGGGCACCAGCATGGTCTCGCGCGAGCGGTGAAAGGCGTGGCCGGCACCGCCCGGCAGCACCCGCAGTCCGGCGAAGCTGCTGGCGATGTCATCGGGCGAACTGGCGCCATAGCGTGGGAAGTAGTGCTTGAGCACGCCGAGCAGATAATGAATCTCGGCGTGACTGGGCGCCACGTCGGCCGGATCGCCGCGAAAGCGCGTCTCGGTGGTGCCGATCATGAGCTGTCCTCGCCACGGCATGACGAACAGCGCACGGCCATCGCGCGGGCTCTCGAGGTAATAGATGCCGCGCTCGACGGCCCCTGGCAGCACAATATGCGCGCCCTGCACGCGCTCGAGTTCCGGCACCGGGATCGCGGGTGTAATGCTGGCGCTAAGCGTGTCGGCCCAGGGACCGGCGGCGTTGATCAGCACACGCGCCCGGCATTGCTGCCCGAGCCCGGTGTGCTGGTACTTCAGATCGACGCCGTCGTCGCGTAGCGTGGCGCCGGTGAACTGTGCCGGGCAGATGAAGCGGGCGCCGAGCGCCTGCGCCGAGCGCAGCACCGCGCCGGTCAGGGCCTGATCGTCGGTCTGCGCGTCGTGGTACCAGAACACGGCTTGCAGGTTCGCAGTATCCAGGCCGTCGAGCGTCGCCCACTGGTGAGGCGGCACGGTGCCGAAATGCGCGTCGCGAGTGAACCCCGCCAGCAGCGCGTACAGCGATAGGCCGAGGCGCAGCTGCCAGGGACGTCGTCGCGTCTGCTGATAGATCGGAACGTAAAAGCGCTGCAGGCGCACCAGCGCGGGTGCGACGCGCAGCAGCGTGCTGCGCTCGCGCAGGCTCTCGCGCACCAGATGGAATTGCCCGGTCTCCAGATAGCGCAGTCCGCCGTGGATCAGTTTGCTGGAACGACTGGAAGAGCCGGCGGCGATCGCGGTCTGCTCGAGCAGCATCACCGAGTGGCCAGCGGCCGCGGCTGCCTGTGCCATGCCGGCGCCGTGAATGCCGGCGCCGATGACCGCGACATCGACGTCGAACGCGCCGCTCACGCGCGCGGGGGCCGAGCCGGCCGCTGCAGTTTGCGCATCGCCTCGCTCATCTCCTGCACCGCCATGGTCTCGATGTAGTCGGCGCCGCGTGCGGCCAGCGCCTGCGCCAGCGGCAGATTCTCGACTTCGTAGATCGCCCAGCGCCACGGACCGCGCCACAGCGCCGCGCCGCCCGGCGGCAGCATCTCATGATCGACGAACAGGAACTCGGGCTGCAGGGCTTCGAATTTCAACCGGCTATGGGCGTCGTAGGCGCTGAGCACCCATCCAATCGGCATGCCGCCGGTCTGGCGCACACGGTGCACGGCGGCCAGGTCGAACGAGATCACCACGCACTGACTGCGCGCGGGCTTGAGGGTGTTGACCACGCGCGCGACCACCTGATCGTAGCCAAAGCGGGTGAGGCTGGCGCGTTTGATCTCGACGAACAGCGTGACTTCGGGGCGGCCATCGAGCAACGCCAGCACGTCGGTAAGCTTTGGAATACGGGTGCCGCGGAATCGCTCACCAAAGCGCGTCGGCTCGCAGGCGTCGATCTGCGCCAGCTCGCGCGCCTGCATGTCGAACACGCTGCCGGGCCGGCCGGTAGTGCGCGTCAGATCGTGGTCGTGAATCACCATCGGCACGCCGTCGGCCGACAGATGCACGTCGAGCTCGAGGAAGCGCAGGCCAAGCTCGAGCGCCGAGGTGAAGGCGGGAAGCGTGTTTTCCGGAAAGTCGCGG
>DATNNU010000045.1:0-4848 GCA_035601675.1 Steroidobacteraceae bacterium
CCCTGGTTTACAAACATGACCTTGAAGATATGATTTGATGGCATCGTTGAATTTTCGGTGAGTCAGCCTATTTTTGGAGGGCGCAACGCCCAGGAGCCGCCGCGGGCCTATTATATGGCGTACCGGAACCGAACCTAGAGCTGTTCATATGGCCCTGAAGCTGACCATTATCGAGGACCAGCGCACCCAGCCCGGCCGGGGCGGCAGCATCGTCCTGGGCGTCGGCGGCGGGGGCATCGGCCGCGCCCACGACAATGACTGGGTGTTGCCGGATCCGCAACGCTATCTGTCGGCCCACCACGCTCGCGTGCAGTTCCGCGACGGCGCCTACTATCTGCTCGACACCAGCACCAACGGCGTATACGTCAATGACGGTACCGTGCCGATCGGTCGGCGCGCACCCTACCCGCTGCGCGACGGCGATCGGCTGCGCATGGGCGAGTACGAGCTGGCCGTCAGCATCGATTCCGAGCGCGGCGAGGCGCCGGAGGCGAGTTCGATCTTCCCCATCACTCCCGAGCCGCTGACCCCCAACTCGATCGCGTCGCGCGGTGACATCGGCATCGAACTGAATGTGCGCGACCTGCTGCCCGCGGATGCTTCGCCCAGCCATCGCATGGGCGCGGTGGACGTCTTCGGTCAGTCGATGCTGACCGAAGATACCGGTCTGCTGGCTTTTGACAGCGGCCAGCGGCCCTCGCCCGCCGACCTGCGGCCGGCGGCACCGGCACGGCGCGAGCCGCGCCTGGCCAATCGCTCGGCCGAGAATGCCGCGGGAATCGAGGCTTTCTGTCGCGGTGCGGGCATCGATGTCAAGCAGCTGCCGGCGGACGCCGCAGCGCGCATGCTGCAGCTGGCGGGGGTGCTGCTGCGTGAGGCATTGTTGGGCCTGAAGGGCCTGGCGCTGGCGCAGCGCGAGATCCGCGATCAGACCCATATCGAGGTCGGCAAGGAAGATCCGCAGCACATCGGCCTCACCGGCCTGCCGGTGGACGATCTGCTGCTGCGGCTGATGATCGGTCATGACCGCCGCGACCTCGATGCCGTGCAGTGGGTGCGGGACATGCTCGTGAGCACGCGTCGCCACGATATTGCCACCATGCGCGCCCTGCACACCGCGCTCGGGGAATTTCTTGCCCGTCTCGACCCCAGGGCAATGGCCCAGGTCGATGCCCGCGCCGGCGGCGGCGCCACCGGCAATGGCGAGTCCTCGGGCCTGGCGGCGCGTTTTCGCAGCATTACCGAAATGCCCGCGGGCAAATTTCCGCACCTGTTCGCCGAGGCCTTCGCTCGCGCCTTCGTGGCGGCCTTCAAACAGACCAACGGCGAGCACACCAGGTCCTGACGGCTGCCGGCACGCTAATGACGCGCCGCGACCGACAGCGCAGCGCTAGGGCTGGTCGGCGCGGATCCTGACCACGGCGCCGTCCAGTATTGAATCCGGCGGATTTAGAATGATCCGATCCTGCGCGTCGACGCCGCTCAGGATCTCCACCACGGCGCCGTAATCGCGGCCGATGGTTACGGTGTTCAGATGCACCTTGTTGTCGGTATCGACCGTCGCGACGTGCAGGCCGTCGCCGCGGAACAGTAGTGCATTGGAAGCTAAGCGCCAGGTCTTCAGCCCGCTCGGCAGCGGCAGATGCACCATCGCGTATGCCCCTGGCAGCAGCTCAGCCTTCGGGTTATCCGCATCCAGTTGGGTCAGCAAGGTACGCGTGGTCGCGCTGATCGCCTGCGCGGTGCTGACCACCCTGGCCGGATGGCGCTCCGCCGGCCGCTCGACCATGGTCAGATCGGCCGACATTCCCGGGGTGATCCAGCTCGCATACGCCTGGGGCACCTGCACGTAGACGCGCAGGCGGCTGGTCGCGCTGAGATGAAATAATTCCTGCCCGGTCGCGCTGCCCTGGGTTACCAGCGCTCCGACATCGATCTTGCGCGCGGTTACGACGCCCTCGAATGGCGCGGTGATACGATTGAAGCCCCGCATCTGCTCGAGCCGCTGCAGGTTCTGGCGCGCTGACTCGTTTTGCGCCTTCTTGGCCTCGGCGTCGCCGACCGCATTGTCGACGTCCTGCTGTGCGACCAGTCCGGTCTTGCGCAGGTCCTGAAAGCGCTGGGCGGTGGTCTGCGACAGCCGGTTGGTGGCATCGGCGGTGGCGAGGTCGGCCTTTGCCTGGCGATACTGCGCGTCCACCTCAGGCGTCTCGATTTCCGCCAGCAGCTCGCCGGCCTTGACGTGCTTGCCGATATCCGCGTACCAGCGTTTGAGATAGCCGCTGGTACGCGCGTAAATGGGCGCATCGGCAAAGGCCTGCACATCGCCCGGAAGTACCAGTTCATCGGCGACGTCGCTGTGACTCGGCATGGTCACAATGACGATCGGCACGGATGATTGCTGCGCGTCCTGCTTGAGCGCGGCGCGGGTCTGCACGCGCGTGAAAATGCCCCAGGCCGCGATGATGACCGCTGCCAGCAGCACGTAAAGGGCGACGCGCTTGAGTCGTCGCAATGCGGCGTCGGCTTTGGCTGTAGCAGTTAATTCTTCGGCCATGTTCTACGCATGTGCGACGCTGGCGTCGCCCCGAGGCTGGGTAAATCTGCCGTGTATGACGGCAAACACCACCGGCACGAACAGCAGTGTCGCAAACGTGGCAAACAGCAGACCGCCGATCACCGCCCGTCCCAACGGCGCGTTCTGCTCGCCGCCTTCACCGAGCCCGAGGGACATCGGCAGCATGCCGATCATCATGGCCAGCGCCGTCATCAAGACCGGTCGAAAGCGCACGAAGCCGGCCTCCAGCGCAGCCGCCATCGCGGTCAATCCGCCATCCATGCGTTCGCGTGCAAAGCTGACGATCAGAATGCTGTTGGCGGTGGCCACACCCAGGCACATGATCGCACCGATCAGCGCCGGCACGCTGATGGTGGTTTGGGTGACGAACAGCATCCACACCATGCCTGCCAGCGCCGCCGGCAGCGCAGTGATGATGATCAACGGATCGAGCCAGCTCTGGAAGTTGACCACAATAAGCAGGTAGATCAGCACCACCGCGCCGATCATACCGTAGGCGAGACCGCTGAAAGACGTGCGCATGGTCTCCATCTGGCCGCGAATCATCAGCTCGCTGCCGCGCGGCAGATCGTGCCGGGCAGCCTCGACGATGCCGCGCACCGCGCTGGCCACCGTGCCCAGATCCGTGCCGTCGACCGAGCCATAAATGTCGATCACCGGGCGCGCATTGTAATGGCTGACGACCGCCGGACCGACGCCGCGGCTGATGGTGGCGAGATTGGCCAGCAACTGCTGCGGGCCGCCGTTGCCGGTGGTGATCGGAGTCGATGACAGGTCCTGCAGCGAGGCGAGGCGATACTGCGGCGCCTGCGTGGTGACGTTGTATTGGATGCCGCTCTTGGTATCGACCCAGAAGGTCGGCGCGGTCTGCTGACTGCCCGAGAGCGATATCAGCACGTCGCTGGCGACCTGCTGCTGCGTCAGTCCGACCTGCGAGGCGTTAGTGCGGTCGACCGTCACATTGAACTGCGGATAGTCGAAAGCCTGCTGGATGCGCAGATCCGCCGCCCCGGGTATGGATTTGAGCTTTGCCAGCAGCGTGTTGGCAAAGCCGCGGTTGGCCGCGATGTTATTGCCCACGATCTGCACGTCAAGCGGCGCGGGCAAGCCGAAATTCAGGATCTGATTGACGATGTCGGACGGCAGAAAGGCGAAGCTGGTACCCGGAAACTCATCGCGCAGCTGCGCGCGCAGCATGCGCACGTACTCGGCCGTGGGCCGCCGGTGCCCTGCGTGCAGCGCAATCATGATGTCGGCATCGCCGGGACCGACCGGTGCCGAGGTGCTGTACGAGAGGTTGATGCCGCTGTACGGGACGCCGATGTTGTCGATCAGGCTGTCGAGATCCTGTGGCGGAACGATCTGGCTGATCCTGGCTTCGACCGCATCGCACAGCCTGGCGGTCTCCTCCAGTCGCGTGCCGCTGCGCGCGCGCAGGTGCAGCCGCACTTGGCCGGCATCCACGGTCGGGAAAAAGTCGCGGCCGAGCCACGGTAGCAGCAGGAACGCGGTGGCACCGATCACCATGAACGCCAGCGTGAAGGCGAGACTGTGCCGCAGCGCGGTGCCGAGCAGTTCGTGATAGCCGTCGCGAAAGGCCGCGAAGCGGCGCTCGAAGCCGCGCTGGAAGCGCTGCGCGACGTTGGTCGGGGGCTGCACCAGGTGCTGTGGCACATGCTTATGCAACCAGTACTTCGCCAGCGTCGGCACCAGCGTTCGCGACAGCACGTAGGACGCCAGCATCGCAAACACCACCGCTTCGGCCAGTGGCACGAACAGGAAGCGCGATACACCCGACAGCAGGAACATCGGGATGAATACGACGCAGATGCACAGCGTCGACACCAGCGCCGGCAGCGCGATCTGCTGGGCACCGTCGAGAATCGCCGGCTCGACCTCCTTGCCCTGCTCCAAATGCCAGTTGATGTTCTCGATCGCCACTGTGGCGTCATCGACCAGAATTCCGACTGCCAGCGCCAGCCCGCCGAGCGTCATGATGTTGATGGTCTCGCCGATCGCCGACAGACAGATGATCGAGGCCAGCACCGACAACGGAATCGAGATCGTGATGATCAGCGTACTGCGCCATGAGCTGAGAAACAGCAGGATCATGAGTCCGGTGAGCGCGGCCGCGATTATGCCCTCACGCACTACACCGTTGACCGCGGCGCGCACGAACAGCGACTGATCGCCGGTGACCGCGATCCTGAAATCCTCCGGCAGCTGCGTCTGTATGCCGGGCAGCAGCCGTTTGATGCCCTCGATGACTT
>DATNNU010000046.1:0-14008 GCA_035601675.1 Steroidobacteraceae bacterium
TAGATCGCCCGAAAGCCGCTGGCCGCAGCCAGGCGCGCGACATAGGCGTTGATGGTGCCGACCACCTGCAATGGCTGCTCGTCGCGCAGCGCGGCGCGAAATCGCGCGCCGGCAGATAATGCCTCATTGGGTGCCGTTTCCATCCGCCGAACCCTACACTAGCTGGCAGGTTTTATGGAACTGGTGAAAACCAGGTAGTGAAATGCCCTATCGACACTCGGCGTTGATGCAGGATCGGCTGGCGGACAATCGCGCGCGCATCATGCGTTCGACGCGCCATCTGATCGCCCGCGGCGGCTTTCGCGCCGCGCAGATCAGCGCCGTAGCCGGCGAGGCGGGCCTGTCTACCGGCTCCATCTATCGCTACTTCCCGTCCCAGGCGCAGCTGTTCATCGAGGTGCTGACCGCAGCCGTGGCGCACGAGATCGAACTGCTCGAGCGCATCACTACTACCCCGGAGCCGGCGCCGCTGCGGCTGCAGAACGCGGTCGAGGCCTTTGCACGCCGTGCACTGGAAGGCCGCAACCTGGCGTACGCGTTCATCGCCGAACCTATCGGGGCGCAAGTTGACGTCGCCAGGATGCGCTCGCGTCGCGAATTCAGCGCGGTGTTCCAGCGGCTGATGATCGCCGGCATGCGCAGCGGTGAATTCCCGCAGCAGGACGCGGAGGTGGCCGCGGCCTGCATCGTCGGCGCCTTCACCGAGGCACTGGTCGGGCCGATCGCGCCGGGCAGCAAAGCCGCCAGCCCGCGCGCGCGCGCGCGCCTGATCGCGGCGATCGGCCGCTTCTGCGTGGCAGCGGTCAGGCTTTAGCCCGTAGCGTCCACTCACGCCAGATCGCCATCGCAATCGCCAGCACCACCGGACCGGTGAAGACCCCGATCAGCCCGAACGCCTCCAGGCCGCCGAGGGCACCGAACATCACGATCAGGAACGGCACCCGGGTGGCGTTGCTGATCAATATCGGTCGCAGCACGTTGTCGGCCGGATGCACCAGCACCGCGCCCCAGGCCAGCATGAGCACTCCCTTCCAGACCAGTCCGACCGACAGCAGATAGATGCCGATCGGCACCCAGACGATGGCCGTACCCACCAGCGGCACGATCGACAGGATGCCGGTCAGCGCGCCGAGCAGCACCGGGGCTGCCAGGCCGACCACCCAGTAACCAATGCCGGCAAGCACGCCTTGCGTGATCGCCGTGATCAACAGCCCATACACCACCGCCCGCGTCATCTTCCCGGCGGTGACGACGTACGGATTGAGCCGGTCGGCGAAAAATCCCTCCACCACCTGATCCGTCTGGGTCGCGATCGTTTCGCCGTCGCGATAGAAGAAGAACAGGGTCAGCAGGGTCAGCGTCAGCTTCACGATGTTGCGCCCGACGCTGCTCATGATGTGGCCGAGCTGACTGGCCCAGCTCAGCAGCCAGGCACTCAGTTCCTGGGTGAGCTCCGATGGATCGGTCGCGTAGCGGTCCATCGTCTCCTGGAGCTTCTGCCCGACCCAGGGGATGCGCGCGAGGAAATTCGGCACCGCCTGCGGCCCCTGTGCGAGGTATTTCGTCAGCGCCTGGTAAGCGGTAATCAGCTCCCCCTGCACCAGCACCAGGATCCACAGCACCGGTACCACCACGGCGCAGCCCAGAATCAGCGTCATCAGCAGTGCCGCAATCGTCCGATAGCCGTGCAGCATGCGGCGCAGCCGGCGGTATAAAGGCCAGCTCGCATACGCGAGGATCGCCGCCCACACAATCGGCGCGATGAACGGCGCCAGGATCATCAGGCACAGCAGCGCCAGACCCACCAGCAGGATCGCCAGCAACAGCGGTCGGACCCAGGTGGCAGCGGCTGCACTCATGCCGTCACGGCCGTCCCCCGGGCGAGCGCGACCCGGGAGCCCGTCGGGCGCCGCAGCGCTTCGCAGATAAAGCGATCAGCCGCGAGCAAGGCGTCGAGTCGCACGCCGGTATCAATGCCGAGTCCGTCGAGCATGTAGAGCAGATCCTCGGTCGCCAGATTCCCCGAGGCACCCGGCGCATAGGGACAACCGCCGAGCCCGGCCACGGAGGCATCGAACACCGCGACACCGAACTGCAGTGCCGCGTAGACATTGGCCAGCGCCTGGCCATAGGTGTCATGGAAATGCCCGGCGAGCCGCCCGACCGGTACCCGCTGCGCGACCGCTTCGAGCATCGCCGTAGTGCGCCCCGGCGTGCCGACCCCGATGGTATCCCCGAGTGAGATCTCATGACAGCCCATCTCATACAGCGAAGCGGCGACACTGGCCACCGCCGCGGGCGCAATCGCGCCCTCATAAGGACAGCCGAGCACGCACGACACGTAGCCGCGCACCGCTACAGCGCGCTCGCGCGCGGCGCGCATCACCTGTTCGAATCGCTGCAGGCTCTCGGCAATCGAACAATGAATGTTTTTCTGCGAGAAGCTCTCCGAGGCGGCGCCAAACACCGCCACTTCATCCGCGCCGGCGGCCATCGCCGCCTGGAATCCGGCCAGGTTCGGGGTCAGCGCCGAATAGATGAGTCCCGCACGCCGCGGCACGCCGCGCATCACGGCATCATGATCGGCCATCTGCGGTACGCGCTTCGGCGACACGAACGCCGTGGCTTCGATATGCGTCAGACCCGAGTCGGCCAGCCGGCGGATCAGTTCCAGCTTCACTTCGGTGGCGACGATCGCGCTTTCATTCTGCAGCCCATCGCGCGCACCGACCTCGACCAGCCTGACACGCGCGGGCATCATCGGGCGGCCTCGAATTCAATCAGATCCCAGCCTTCCCTGACCTGCTCGCCAACCGCGGCGCGATAGCCGCGCACCGTGCCGTTGGCCGGCGCACAGATCGTATGTTCCATCTTCATCGCCTCCAGGATCAGCAGCGGCGCGCCCTTCGCGACCGCGCTGCCCGGCGTGACCAGCTGCGCGATCACGCGTCCCGGCATCGGCGCCGCCAGACTTGCCTCCGCCACGTACGCATCGGCCGATGACTGCAGTGGATCGCGCCGGCGCAGGCGGTATTCGTCATCGCCGATCACGATGCGCAGCTGCCCCGCCTCATCCTCGATCTGCAGCCGCACGCCGTCAGCGCCGTACTGCAGATGAAAGATATCGTTGCCCTGGGCGCGCAGCGACGCCGCGGCGCTGCGTTCACCGATGCGAAGCCGCAGGCCGTCGGCACGATACTCCACCGCCACCGCAGCCGCCGGCGCGTCGGGGCTGTCGCCGGGCTCGAACTCAAGCATTCGCGTCAGATGAGCGTTGAGCCGCCAGCCGTCGCCGGCATTCCAGGCCGACTGGGGCGCGGCGCTCGCGCCACCTGATGGCCGCTCCTGCCCGATGCTCCACAGCGCGGCGGCCGCCAGCACCTGCGCATCGGGCGGCTTCGGCGCGCCGGCCACCAGCGAGCGCTCGCGCTCGATGAACCCGATGTCTAGCCGTCCGCGGGCAAACGTCTCGCTGCCGGCCAGGCGGCGCAGAAACATGACATTGTTGCCGACGCCGGCGATACGCACCTGCGACAGTGCCGCGCGTAGCGCCGCCACCGCTTCCTGGCGTGTGCCCGCATGCACGATCAGCTTGGCGAGCATCGGATCGTAATCAATCCCGACCCTGTCTCCGGCCTCCATGCCGGTCTCGAGCCGCAGCGCGCTGCTCGCGGCCGGCAGCTCGAAGCGGCGCAGCGTGCCGCTGGAAGGCAGGAAGCCGGCCTCGGGAATTTCCGCGTACAGGCGCACTTCGATCGCGTGCCCGTGCAGCGCAATCTGCGCTTGCGAGAGCGGCAGGGCTTCGCCGGCCGCCACGCGCAGCTGCCATTCCACCAGGTCAAGACCGGTGATCATCTCGGTGACCGGATGCTCCACCTGGATGCGGGTATTCATCTCCATGAAGTAAAAGCCACCGGCCGGATCGAGCAGAAATTCCACCGTCCCGGCCCCGCTGTAACCGACCGCTCGCGCCGCATCGCAGGCCGCGCGCGCCATGGCGGCGCGCTGCGTGACGCCCAGATGCGGTGCCGGGGCCTCCTCCAGCACTTTTTGATGGCGTCTTTGCGCCGAGCAATCGCGCTCGTACAGGTGCACGATCTGGCCGTCGTTATCGCCGAAGATCTGCAGCTCGATGTGCCGCGGATGCTGCAGATACTTCTCCAGCAGCACGCGCCCATCGTTGAAGCTGGAGCGGGCCTCGCGCTGGCAGGACGCCAGCCGCTCATCGAACACGGCGGCGCGATCGACCACACGCATGCCCTTGCCGCCGCCGCCGGCGGTGGCCTTGATCAGCACCGGGTAGCCGATGCGCTCGGCCTCGCTGCGCAGTCGCGCCGCGTCCTGATCCTCGCCGTGGTAGCCCGGCAGCAGCGGCACGCCGCAGCGCTGCATCAGCTCCTTCGCGCTTGCCTTGGAACTCATGGCGCGCATCGCCGCCACCGGTGGCCCGATGAAGGTCAGCCCGGCCGCGGCGCAGTCTTCAGCGAACTGCGGATTCTCGGATAGAAAACCGTAGCCTGGATGAATCGCCTGCGCACCGCACTGCCGCGCCGCCTCGATGATCGCGGGGATCCGCAGGTAGCTGTCACGCGCGGCGGCCGGTCCGACGCACACCGCCTGATCGGCCAGCCGCACGTGCCTGGCTGCCGCGTCGGCTTCGGAATACACCGCGACCGTCGCGATGCCGAGCCGGCGGCAGGTGGCGATGACGCGGCAGGCGATCTCGCCGCGATTGGCGATCAGGACCTTGTCGAACATGACCTAAGCGGTCCAGCTCGGCTTGCGCTTGGCAAAGAACGCGGCGATGCCTTCGCGCGCCTCGTCCCCGGCGCGCACCTCGGCGATACTTCGGGCGGTCTGCTCCAGCACCAGCGGATCGAATGCGTCGTGGCCGCGCAGCGAAGCCAGCAGCCGCTTGCAGTGCGCCTGCGCCTGCGGGCCGGCGCTGCGCAGCGCCTCGAACAGCTGCCCTACCCGCGCATCGAGCGCGTCGGCATCGAGCGCTTCGTGGATCAATCCGATGCGCAGCGCCTCCTGCGCATCGAAGCGCTCGCCGCTCAGAAAATAGCGGCGCGCGGCCCGCTCGCCGATCGCGGCGATGACGTAAGGGGCGATGGTCGACGGTGTCAGACCCAGGCGCACCTCGGTGGTAGCGAAACTGGCCTCGCGCGTGGCCATGGCGATATCGCAGGCGGCGACCAGCCCCATGCCGCCGCCGAGCGCCACGCCGTGCACCCGCGCGATGGTCGGCTTGGGCACTTGCGCCAGCGTGCGCAGCATCCACGCCAGCCGGCGTGCATCTTCGAGGTTGGCGTCGTAGCCGGCGCGCGCCTGCTGTTGCATCCATTCCAGATCGGCGCCGGCGCAGAAGTTGTGGCCGCGCCCGGCAAGCACGATGGCGCGAACCGCCGCATCCTGTGACAGCAGCGTCAGGCAGCGCGGCAATTCGCTCAGCAGCCCCTGGTGGAACACGTTGTGGCGTTCGGGCCGGTTCAGCCACACGGTCGCGCAGCCGGCGCGGTATTCGAGCTGCAGGAACTGATAATCCGACATCGCGAGCTACATCCTGAACACGCCGAAGCGCGTTTCGCCGATCGGCGCGTTGAGCGAGGCCGCCAGGCCGAGCCCGAGCAGGCGCCGCGTCTGCGCCGGATCGACGATGCCATCGTCCCACAAGCGCGCGGTGGCGTAGTACGGATTACTCTGCTGCTCGAACTGCGCCTGCGTCGGCTGCTTGAACGCCTGCTCCTGCTGCACGCTCCAGGTCTTACCCTGGGTCTCGAGCGCATCGCGCCGCACCGTGGCGAGCACACTGGCCGCCTGCTCGCCGCCCATGACGCTGATGCGCGCGTTCGGCCAGCTCCACAGGAAACGCGGGCCGTAGGCGCGGCCACACATACCGTAGTTGCCGGCGCCGAATGAGCCTCCGATCAGCAACGTGAACTTCGGCACCGCGCTGGTCGCCACCGCCGTCACCAGTTTGGCGCCGTCCTTGGCGATGCCCGCGTTCTCGTACTTCTTGCCGACGATGAAGCCGGAGATATTCTGCAGAAACAGCAGCGGCACGCCGCGCTGGGAAGCCAGTTCGATGAAGTGCGCGCCTTTGAGCGCCGATTCCGAAAACAAGATGCCGTTGTTGGCCAGCACCGCGACCGGGCAGCCATAGATGTGCGCAAAGCCGGTGACCAGGGTTGTGCCGTAGCGTTGCCGGAATTCATCCAGCCGCGAGCCATCGACGATGCGCGCGATCACTTCGCGCACGTCGTAGGGTTTGCGCGTGTCGGCGGGGATGACGCCGTAGATCTCGTCCGGATCGTAGCGCGGCTCCTCGACACTGTGCAGCGCAGCCGGCGGGGTTTCACGCCGGTTCAGATTGGCGACCATCCGCCGCAGCATCGCGAGCGCATCGGCGTCGCTGTGCGCGTAGTGATCGGCGACGCCGGAGATACGCGTGTGCACGTCGGCGCCGCCGAGCTCTTCGGCGCTGACCACTTCGCCGGTCGCCGCCTTGACCAGCGGCGGGCCGCCAAGAAATATGGTGCCAGTGTCCTTGACGATGATGCTCTCATCGGACATCGCCGGCACATAGGCGCCGCCGGCGGTGCACGAGCCCATCACGCAGGCGAGCTGCGGGATGCCTTGCGCCGAGAGCCGCGCCTGGTTGAAGAATATGCGCCCGAAGTGCTCCTTGTCCGGGAATACCTCATCCTGCAGCGGCAGGTAGGCGCCGCCGGAATCGACCAGGTAGATGCACGGCAGATGGTTCTCCGCCGCTATCTCCTGCGCACGCAGGTGCTTCTTGACGCTGATCGGATAGTAGGTGCCGCCCTTGACGGTCGCATCATTGGCCACGATCACGCACGGACAGCCGCTGACCTGGCCGATACCGGTGACGATGCCGGCGCCGGGCACCTCGCCGCCGTACATGTCATAGGCGGCAAGGGCGCTGAGTTCGAGAAACGGCGCCCCCGGGTCGAGCAGCAGATCGATGCGTTCGCGCACCAGCAGCTTGCCGCGGGCGCGATGACGCTCGCGCGCGCTATCCGAGCCGCCCTGGGCTGCCGCCGCGCTGCGTTCGCGCAGCTGCACCACCAGCGCGCGCATCGCGTCGGCATTGGCGTCGAACTGCGCCTCGCCGCGGCGCAGCTTGGATTGGAGGACGTTACTCATGCGTGACCGATGGCAACTGTACTCCAGCGCACGAAAATAATGAACCTGGATTCATTTTTCTGCCGGGTGGCTCACACCCCGTTGCAAGCCCCCGGACCGGGCGGACGGCTGTCGCCCGCCGGCGCCGCCCCATCTGCCGGCCTACACCTGCCTGCCGACCAACCGACCAACCGGCCCACCGGCTCGATGCCCTTCGGGCGGGCACCGCGGCCATTGCGGCCGCTGCGCGGTGTGCGTGTTCAGCGCCGATTCATTGCGCTGGCGTAGCCTCGATCCCCCGGATCGGGACATGCAGACGATCGCGCAGATTATCGACCAGTGTCCGACATGCATATCGGAGAATTTGCCACTCGACCGTCGTCGGCGCGTTGGTCACAATGGCCGACACTCCGAGCCGCCTGGTGCACCGCAGGAGCTATGCCCGAGCCCGGCCGGCGCCTTTGGAGGCCCAGTATCACCGACCGCAGGAGTAGTGCGTGGATCCGCGACGATGGTTGCTGCTGACGGTGACAACCTGCGCGGTGGTATTGCAGCACTCCAGTGCGTTGTCGCCGCGTTCGCGGCCGCCGCAACCGCCGTCCGCACCGCGCTTTGGTTTCGAAAGCGTGCAACGCATTGCGCAGCAGCGCGCCAACGAGGCCTACCGCGACCACAGCGGCAAGCTGCCCGACAGCCTGAGCAAGATCAGCTACGAGGATTATCGCACCATCCAGTTTCGCGGCGAACAGGCGCTGTGGCGCCATCAATCCCTGTTCGAGGTGCAGTTCTTCCATCGCGGCTTTGCTTACGACAAGCGCATCAACGTCACCGAAGTCGGCGATGACGGCGAGCTGCGACCACTGCACTACGATCCATCGCAGTTCGAGTTCGGCAGAGGCACGCCACCGAAGGACCTGCCCGCCGATCTCGGCTTCGCCGGGCTGCGTGTGCACTTCCCGCTGCGCGGGCCCGACTACAAGGACGAGCTGATCGCGTTTCTCGGGGCTTCCTATTTCCGGATGCTCGGGCGCGACCAGAACTACGGCGCCTCGGCCCGCGGCCTCGCCATCAACGTTGCCACTACCGGTGGGGAAGAGTTCGCCTATTTCACCGATTTCTGGCTGGTGCGTCCGGCGCCCGAACAGCGCTCGATGACGATCTACGCCGTGCTCGACAGCCCGAGCCTGGCCGGTGCCTATCGCTTCGAGGTCAGGCCGGGAATGACCACTATGCTCGAGGTCACGGCGACCTTGTATGCCCGCCAGAGCGTCGCAAAGCTAGGCCTGGCACCCTTGACCTCGATGTTCCTGTACGGCAAGGATCGCCCGCGTCCATTCGATGACTATCGGCCCGAGGTTCACGACAGTGACGGTTTGCTGCTGCGCACCGGGGGCGGGGAGTGGCTGTGGCGGCCGTTACTCAATCCGCGCGCGCTGCGCGTCTCCAGCTTCTCGGACGAGCATCCCCGGGGCTTTGGCCTGAGCCAGCGTGACCGCGACTTCTCTCACTATCAGGATGAGGACGCCCATTACCAGCTGCGCCCGAGCTATTGGATTGCGCCGCTCGGGGATTGGGCTAAAGGCACCGTGGAGCTGGTTGAGATTCCCAACGATGAGGATATCCACGACAATATCGTGTCGTACTGGATCCCAGCGATGCCTCTGCAGCCGCACAAGCCGTTCACTTTCTCTTATCTGCTGTCGGCGTACGCCAGCGCGCCCCAGTGGTCGCCGGGCGGACGTGCGATCGCGACCCGAACGGCGGTGGCTCGCGCCCGCGGCGGCGGGGACTCGGCACGGCGCGTCCTCATCGACTTCGCCGGCGGCGATCTCGACACCCTGGCGGCCACGCAGCCGGTCAAGCCCGAGATCAGCTCTCACAACGGCGATATCGACAACGTCTCGATCCAGCGCCTGGTGGAAAACGGTGTCTGGCGCGTCACTTTCCGGGTACTGCCGAAGAATAGCCAGTCCATGGACCTGCGCTGTTACCTGACTCTATACGGGGAGGCTCTCACCGAAACCTGGATGTACCTATGGACGCCATGAACACGATCAACGCGGTGAGCGTGCACCGACTCAGCGAGCGTTCGCTGCGTCACCAGGCCCGGTGGCGCCGATCGCTGTTCTTCGGCCTCATCTTTGTGACCGCGCTGGTCGCCGGATTGCTGATGCTCGACATCCTCAAGACCAACGGCCAGACCGTGCTCAACTGCGTGGCCCTGCCGCTGTTCGTGGTGCTGTTCACCTGGATTTCCGGAGCCTTCTGGGCCGCCGTCATTGGTTTCGTCGTGCGCCTGGCAGGCCGCGACCCCGCCGTGCTGCAGCCGCAGCGGGCCGCCCCGCAGCCGTTGCGGGGCAGGACCGCGATCGTGACGCCGATCTACAACGAGGATACGGCGCGCGTGTTCGCCGGCGCGGACGCTGTCTGGACGTCGTTGCGGCAGCAGCCGTCCGAGAGCAGCTTCGACCTGTTCATTCTCTCCGATACACGCGATCCGGAGATCGCCACTGCGGAAGAGGCCGCCTGGCGCGCGCTGGTGGCACGACTTGGCGCCGACGGCCGGCTGTTCTACCGTCGCCGCAGCGACAACGTCGGGCGTAAATCCGGCAACATCGCCGAGTTCGTGCGCAACTGGGGTGGCGCCTACGACTACATGATCGTGCTCGATGCCGACAGCATCATGTCCGGCCAGGCGCTGGTATCGCTGGCCGAGCTGATGGACGCCCACCCGGAGGTGGGCATCATCCAGACACTGCCGCTGCTGGCGGGCCGCGATACACTGTTCGCACGCATGCTGCAATTTGCGGTACGGCTCAACGGCTCGATGCTGGCCAGCGGCCTCGCCTTCTGGCAGCTCGGCGAGAGCAATTACTGGGGACACAATGCGATCCTGAGGCTGCGCCCGTTCGCGCAATATTGCGCGCTGCCGCGGCTGCCGGGAGCGCCGCCGTTCGGCGGTGAAATCCTCAGCCACGATATCGTCGAGGCAGGCTTCATGCGCCGCGCCGGCTACCAGGTATGGCTGGTGCCCGACATCGCCGGCAGCTGGGAGGAGGTGCCCTCGAATGTCATCGATTACGCGGCACGCGACCTGCGCTGGGCGCAAGGCAATCTGCAGCACATTGGCGTCATGCCGATGCAGGGACTGCATTGGCTCAGCCGCCTTCATCTGCTGACCGGCATTCTGTCCTATGCCACCTCGCCGCTGTGGCTGCTGGTGCTGATCCTGAGCTCGATCGTGACCTGCATACAGGCGGTCTCCGGCCACCAGTACTTTCAGCCCGGCGCCTATTCCCTGTTCCCGAGCTGGCCGCAGTATCGCGACGGTGAAATCGCCGCGGTGCTGAGCATGACCGCCGTGGTGTTGTTCGTGCCGAAGATGCTCGGCGCCCTCCTGGTCATCAGGGACCGCGCGTTGCGCAGCGCCTTTGGCGGCACGTCCAGGATCCTTGGGGGCTTTCTGCTCGAACAGCTGCTGAGCATGCTGCTGGCCCCGACCATGATGCTGTTCCACTCGGAGTTCGTGCTGCGCGCACTGCTTGGCCGCAGCGTTGGCTGGCACGCGCAGGCGCGCGGCGATCGCGGCATCGGCTGGCGCGAAGCGTTGCAGCGGCACAAATGGCACCTGGCGATCGGGTTGGTCTGGGGCTCGGCGATTCTGCTGCTGGCGCCCCACTTCATCTGGTGGATGTCGCCGGTCATTCTCGGCATGTTGATTGCGGTGCCATTCACGGTGCTGACCAGCCGCGCGGATCTGGGACGCGCGCTGCGCGCTCGCGGTTGGCTGCTGACGCCCGAGGAAACCGAGCATCCGCCCGAGCTGGCGGCGGCGAGCGCGGCGCGCGAGCGCGCGCCGGTGCCGGTGATCGCCATCGAGCCGGTTGCGGTACCGCAACGCGCCCCGCTGCCGATGGTCGCGGAGGCACCGGCGTACCTGAAGCTGCGGATCGCACCGCGCCGGCGGGTCGCCAACTCCGCCTGATTGAGCGGCAGGCCCGCGCCGCCAACATCCCGGCCTCAGATGCGTTCGATATCGGCAGCCGCCGCGTCAAGCGCGGCCGCGAGCGCCTGCACCTGCGCGGCGCTAAGCTCGTTATCGCCGACCTTGAGGCGCAGCGCGGTTTTCAGATTCTGCATGGCACGGATGATCTGCGGTGCCTCGAGCTGAGAGCGCGCCGATGCGGTCGCGCTCAGGCGTGCGCTGACCTCCTCGACCACCGATTTGTTCTCGGTCAGGTACTTGCGGCCGGTGGCGGTGATCTTGTAGAGCTTGCGGTTATCGTCGTTGGCGCCGGCAGCGATATAGCCCAGGTCTTCCAGCAGCGTCAGCGTCGGGTACACCACGCCCGGACTGGGCGCATAGGCGCCGCCGGTCTTGTCCTCGATCGCCTTGATGATCTCGTAGCCATGGCTCGGCTTCTCGCCGATCAACTGCAGCACCACGAATCGCAGTTTGCCGTATTCAAATGCCCGGCCGCGACCGCCCCGGCCGCGCCACTGCGATTCATCCTCGTCGAGCCCGCCGCGCCCATGTCCGCGGCCATGGCCGAGGTGGCCGTGGTGATGCTGACGCGCAGCGCCCTTGCTCTTGCTGGCCATACTCGACTAATCCGATATATCTAGTTATGATTACTTATATCGCGATATGACGGGCTGCGCAAGCCGCCGTGCCGGCCGCCGCCGTAAGCGCAGCAGTTCGGCCACCGCCGCCGCGGCCGTACACTGTATAATCCTCGGTTCGAGAATTACCGCAGAGCTGGAGGTTGGTAGTGAAAATCCTTGGTCCCGATGCCCTCGTGTTCGGTGTCGATGATCTCGACTCGTGCTACAGATATCTGACCGACTACGGGCTGAAGAAAGTGGACGCCGCGCCGAGCGGCGCCACCTTCGAGGCGCTCGACGGCACCGCCGCGGTGGTTCGCCGGGCCACTGATCCGGGCCTGGCGCCGCCGATTTCCGCGGCGCCGAACATCCGCGATCAGATCTACGGCGTAGCCGACAAGGCGACGCTCGATGCCATCGGCGCCGAGCTCAGCAAGGACCGTGACGTCAGGCACGGCGCCGACGGCGTGCTGCATTCGGTCGACGACACCGGCTATGCGATCGGCTTTCAGGTGACGCAGCGGCGCAGAATCAATGCGCCGAAGTACATCAATGTTCCGGGCATGGAGGTGCACCGCCCGGTCAACATGATCGCGGCGATCGACGACGGCCCGATTCCGATCTATTCGCTGTCGCACGTGGTGCTGTTCGCGCCGGATGTCGACAGGGCGGAGAAGTTCTACGCCGGGCGGCTCGGCTTTCGCACCGCCGATGTGTTCACCAACCTGGGTCCGTTCATGCGCCCGGCCGGAACCCTTGAGCACCACACACTGTTTCTGATCAAGGCGCCCAAGCCCGGCCTGCAGCACTTCACCTTCCACGTCGCCGACCTGAACGATATGCTGAAGGCCGGCTGGAACTTCGTGAAGAAGGGCTACAAGTCTTTCTGGGGTCCCGGGCGCCACATCCTCGGATCGAACAATTTCTGGTATTTCAACAGCCCGTTTGGCGGCCTGATGGAATTCGACGCCGACATGGACCTGCTCGACGACAGCTGGAAGCCGCGCTTCATCCCGGCCAGTCCGCAGACCTCGCAGACATTCCTGTTCCAGTTCACCGAAAAGTGGTCGCCCGGCGATCAGAAGCACTGACCAGGCAGCGGTTTGGACGCTCGGGCGGCGCGGCCTGTCTGTCACCCGCATTCATCTGGCGCGGCGGACTTCTCTAAGATGTCGGCCATGAGCATCGATTCAACCAGCGAGCAGATTCTTTGTCGTCTGGATGACATTCCGGACGGCCGCTCGCGTGGCTTCCTGCCGGTGAACCGTGACGATCGGGTGTTTGTCGTGCGCCGAGGCCAGCGCATCCAGGTCTATATCAACTCCTGCCCGCACAATTGGCGGCCGCTCGACTATGCGCAGGACCAGTTCCTGTCGGCTAACGGCAGCGAGATCGTCTGTTACGCCCACGGCGCGCATTTCTCGATCGACAGCGGCGAGTGCATCGCCGGTGTGTGCATCGGCCAGTTTCTGATTCCGGTGCCCGCGCGCGTCGACAATGGCATGATCCTGATCCCGCTGCAGTTGCCGCAGCCGCCGGAGTAGCCATGGGCCGCATATTCGAAGTGCGCAAGCACGCCATGTTCGCGCGCTGGAACCGCATGGCCAAGGGCTTCGCGCGCATCGCCAAGGACATCAACATGGCGGTGAAGGCGGGCGGCGTGGATCCGGCTTCCAATCCGACGCTCCGCCGCATCATGCAGAATGCGCGCGCGATCAACATGCCCAAGGACAAGGTCGAAGCGGCGATCAAGCGCGCCAGCGGCCACGACGCCACCAACTACCACGAAGTACTATACGAAGGCTACGCGCCACACGGCGTCGCGCTGTTGGTCGAGACCGCCACCGACAATCCGACCCGTACCGTGGCTCATGTGCGCAACATCATGAGCAAGAATGGCGGCAATCTCGGCACCACCCACAGCGTGAGTTTCCAGTTCCAGAAGATAGGCGTGTTCCGCCTCGATCCTGCCGGCATCGACCAGGATGAACTCGAACTCGAGATGATCGATCACGGCCTGGAGGAAATGGGCGAGAGCACTGGGGAGAAAGGCGAGCCGCAGCTGGTGCTGCGTTGCGCCTTTGAGAACTTCGGCAAGCTGCAGGAGGCGCTGGAGGCACGCCACATCGCACCGCTCTCGGCCGAACACGACTACGTCTGCACCACGCCGATCGAGCTGCCCGAGGCGCAGGCGACCGAGGCGCTCGAACTGATCGACAAGCTCGAACAGGAAGACGACGTGCAGCGCGTATTT
>DATNNU010000047.1:0-7642 GCA_035601675.1 Steroidobacteraceae bacterium
ATCTTCTGCGGCGCGCTAGCGGGTGCCGGCCTCGGGTTCCTGTGGTTCAACTCCTATCCGGCGCAGGTGTTCATGGGCGACATCGGCGCGCTTGCGCTTGGCGCTGCGCTCGGCGTGGTGGCGATCGTCGTGCGCCAGGAAATCGTCGCGCTGGTGATGGGCGGCATCTTCGTGCTGGAAACCGCCTCGGTGATTCTGCAGGTGGCCTCGTTCAAGCTGACCGGGCGCCGGATCTTCCGCATGGCGCCGATTCATCATCATTTCGAGCTCAAGGGATGGGCCGAACCCAAGGTGATCGTGCGCTTCTGGATCATCAGCTTCCTGCTGGTGCTGGCCGGCCTGTCGACGTTGAAGCTGCGATGAGCGCACCTTCCGCAATGCCGTTGCGCGCGGTGGTGGTTGGTCTTGGCCAGACCGGCTACTCGGCGGCGCACTTCCTGCTTGCGCGCGGCTCGCGTGTAGCGGTGACCGACAGCCGCGCCGAGCCGCCCGAGTTGCAACGGCTGGCGGCGCTCGGCGCCGACGTGGTGGTGCGCACCGGCGGCTTCGACGCCTCGCTGCTCGAGCATGCCGATCTGGTCGTGGTCTCACCCGGGGTGGCGCTGACCGGCCCGTTCTTCGAGGCCGCCCGAGCCCGGGGCCTGAGCATCGTCGGCGATATCGAGTTGTTCGCACGCGCGGCCCGCGCACCGGTGGTCGGCATCACCGGTACCAACGGCAAGAGCACGGTGACGACGCTGCTGGCGAGGATGGCGGCCGGTTCGGGTTTGAAGATGCGCGCCGGCGGCAACCTTGGAGCGCCAGCGCTCGACCTGCTCGACGGCAGCGTGCAGCTGTACATACTGGAGCTGTCGAGTTTTCAGCTCGAGACCACCGAGTCGCTGTCGCTCGCCGCGGCCACCGTGCTCAACGTCACGCCGGATCATCTGGACCGCTATCCGGATCTGCACGCCTATGCGGCGGCGAAGGCACGCATCTTTGCACGCTGCGATGTCGCGGTCATCAATCTCGACGATCCGCTGGTGGCGGCCATGGTCGGTCCCGGGCGGCGGCAGTTGAATTTCTCGCTGCGTGCCGACGTCGGCGCCGACTATGCGCTGATGCGCCGCGACCATGGCGACTGGTGGCTCATGCGCCGCGACGAGCCGCTGCTGGCGTTCTCGCAGATGCGTCTCACCGGTCTGCACAACGCGGCCAACGCGCTGGCGGCGCTGGCCCTTGCGGAAGCGCTGGCGCTGCCGCGCGCCGATTGTGTGGCGGCGCTGCGCGGATTTAGCGGTCTGGCGCATCGCACGCAGTGGATCGCCGAGATCGGCGGCGTGCGCTATGTCAACGATTCCAAGGGCACCAACGTCGGCGCCACGCTGGCCGCTGTGGAGGGCATGGCGGGCCCGCTGATCGTGATCGCCGGCGGCGACGGCAAGGGCCAGGATTTCACGCCGCTGCGCGCCGCCTTTGCCGGCAAGGTGCGCTCGGCGGTGCTGATCGGCCGCGATGCGCGCGCGCTGGGGGCCGTGCTGCAGGGTACCAGCGAGCTGCACTACGCGCCGAGCCTCGAGGCCGCGGTCGAGTGCGCGGCGCAGCTGGCACAGCCGGGAGACACCGTGCTGCTGTCGCCGGCCTGCGCCAGCCTCGATATGTTTCGCGACTACGCGCACCGCGGCGACGTGTTCGCCGGCGCGGTGCAGAGGCGCTCGGCATGAGCGGCGGCGGCGACAATCTGACGCGCAGTGAGCGCACGCAGCAGGGGCCTGCGATCGATGGGCCGACGCTCATGCTGACGCTGGCGATCGTGCTGCTCGGGCTGGTGATGGTGACCTCGGCGTCGATCACGATCGCAGGCCGTGACGGCGATCCGTTTGCGTTCCTCGAACGCCAGCTGCTGCTGGTGTTGATCGGCGCCGTGGCGGCGGCCGTGACCTTCGCTATACCGAGCGAGCGGCTGCAGCAGCTGGCGTTGCCGTTGCTGCTGCTGGCGCTGCTGCTGCTGTTCGTGGTGCTGGTACCGGGCCTGGGTCACGTGGTGAACGGCAGTCGCCGCTGGCTGCGGCTGGCGGGGATGAACTTCCAGGTGTCGGAGGCCGCGCGCGTGCTGGCGCTCATTTACGTGGCCAGCTACGCCGTGCGCTATGAAGACGAGCTGCGCGGCGGCCTGCCCGGACTGTTCAAGCCGCTGGCACTGCTGGCGGCGATCGCGCTGCTGCTGCTGCTGGAGCCGGATTTCGGCGCCGCCAGCGTGCTGTTCATCACCGGCTTCGGCGTGCTGTTCCTGGCGGGGGCGCGCTGGCGCTGGATGCTGACGATGCTGCTCGCCGCCGGCGGCTGCATGACGCTGCTGGTGTTGTTCTCGAGCTATCGCATGCGCCGGCTCACCGCCTTCATGGATCCCTGGGCCGATCCGTTCAACAGCGGCTTTCAGCTCACGCAATCGCTGATCGCGATCGGCCGCGGCGGATTATTCGGCGTCGGCCTCGGCGCCAGTGTGCAGAAGCTGTTCTATCTGCCCGAGGCGCACACCGATTTTCTGTTCGCGGTGCTGGCCGAAGAGCTGGGCCTGGCGGGCGTCGCGGTGACGCTCGGCCTGTTTCTGGCGCTGGCCTGGCGCGCATTCGTGATTGCCCGGCGCGCCAACGAAGCCGGCCTGAAATTCCAGTCGTACCTGGCGTCCGGTTTCGGCCTGTGGCTCGGCGCGCAGGCGTTCATCAACATCGGCGTCAACATGGGAGTGCTGCCGACCAAGGGACTGACACTGCCATTCATGAGCTATGGCCGCAGCAGCCTGATCGTGACGCTGGCCTGGCTCGGGATCCTGCTGCGCGTGCACCACGAGACCGTGCACGGCAACCGGCGGCATCTGCGGGGGCAGCGCGCATGAGCACGCCGGTCAGTTCCGCCGCCGCCGTGAATGCGCCGCTGCTCGCGCCGCTGGGTGCGCCGCTGGCGCTGATCATGGCCGGCGGCACCGGCGGCCACGTGTTTCCCGCGCTGGCGCTGGCGCGCGAACTGCGCGCGCGTTCCTGGCAGGTGGTGTGGCTCGGCACGCGTCGAGGACTGGAAGCGCGGCTGGTGCCGGCGGAACAGATTGCGGTCGAGTGGCTGTCGGTCAGCGGTCTGCGCGGCAAGGGCGCGCTGGTGTGGCTGAGCGCGCCGCTGAAACTCGCTCGTGCGTTGCTGCAGGCACTGGCCGTGATCCGTCGCCGGCGTCCCGCGCTGGTGGTCGGCCTCGGCGGCTTCGTCGCCGGTCCCGGCGGCATCGCGGCCTGGATGCTGCGCCGGCCGCTGCTGATTCACGAACAGAACGCGATTGCCGGCTTTACCAATCGCTGCCTGGCGCGTCTCGCGCGCCGCGTGCTGACGGCTTTCCCGGGCAGCTTTCCGCCGCGGGTGCACGCGCAGGTGGTCGGCAATCCGGTGCGGCGTGAGATTGCCGAGCTGCCGCCGCCGTCGCAGCGCTTTGCACAGCGCGATGGTCCGACTCGGTTGCTGGTCGTGGGCGGCAGCCAGGGTGCCACGCAGCTGAACGCGATGGTGCCGTTCGCGCTGGCGCGCGCGGCCGCCACGCAGCGGTTCGAAGTACAGCATCAGTCCGGGGAGCGCTGGATCGAGGCGGCGAAGCGCAACTACGCCGAGGCCGGCATGACGGTGCGGCTGCAGCCATTCATCGAGGACATGGCCGCAGCGTACGGCTGGGCCGATCTGGTGATCTGTCGCGCCGGCGCTCTGACGGTGTCCGAGCTGGCGGCCGCGGGGGTCGGTGCGATTCTGGTGCCGTTTCCGGCGGCGACTGACGATCATCAGACCCGCAACGCGGCGTTCCTGGTGGACGACGGTGCCGCCGTGATGATCGCCGAGCGCGAGCTCAGCGCCGAACGGCTGGCCGGCGAGCTGGTGCGGCTGTGCCATGGCCGCGCACGCTTGCTGGCCATGGCCGAGCGCGCGCGCGCGCTGGCCAGGCCGCGCGCGGCCCAGGAACTGGCCGACGCCTGTGTCGAGCTGGTGCGCAGCGCCGGTATCGGGGGTATGGCGTGAGCTCGCATCCGGATCCGCACGGCCTGGCTCGCGCCCGCATGCGCCGCATCGACACGATCCACTTCGTCGGCATCGGCGGTGCCGGCATGGGGGGCATCGCCGAAGTGATGCTCAATCTCGGCTATCGAGTGCAGGGTTCGGATCTCAAACCCAATGCGATGACCGCGCATCTGACGAAGCTTGGTGCCGCGATCCGCTTCGGTCATCGGGCGGAGAATGCCGATCGTGCCGACGTCGTGGTGGTGTCCAGCGCGGTGCCGGCCGACAACCCCGAAGTGCAGGCCGCGCTTGCGCGCCGTGTGCCGGTGGTGCCGCGGGCGGAGATGCTCGGCGAACTGATGCGCTTTCGCGAATCCATCGCGGTCGCGGGCACGCACGGCAAGACCACCACCACCAGCCTGATCGCCAGCGTGCTGGCCGAAGGCGGCGAGGATCCGACCTTCGTGATCGGCGGCCGGCTCAAGAGCGCCGGCAGCAATGCGCGGCTGGGTGCGGGCCGTTATCTGGTGGCCGAAGCCGATGAGAGCGACGCCTCGTTCATGCATCTGCAGCCGGTGATCGCCGTGGTCACCAATATCGACAACGACCACCTCGGTACTCACGGCGGCGACTTCGAGCGGCTCAAGCAGAGTTTCGTCGAGTTCCTGCACAACCTGCCGTTCTACGGTCTGGCCGTGCTGTGCGGCGATGACGAGCAGATCCAGAGCATCCTGCCGCGCGTCAGCAGGCCGTTCGTGACCTACGGGCTGCGCGAGGATGTCGACGTGCGCGCCAGCGCGCTCGAGCGCGACCGCACCGGCAGCCGCTTCAGTGTCATGCTGCCCGGCCGCAGCAGCGCACTGCAGGTGATGCTGAATATCGCCGGCACCCACAACGTGCGCAATGCGCTGGCGGCCATCGCGGTGGCGAGCGAGCTCGGACTGGCGGACGCGGCGATCTGCCGCGCGCTGGCCAATTTCCAGGGCATCGAACGGCGCATGCAGCACATCGGCGACGTCAGCGTCAACGGCGGCACCGTCAGCATCGTCGACGACTACGGTCATCACCCGACCGAAATAGCCGCCACGCTCGAGGCGTTGCGCCAGGCGTGGCCCGCGCGGCGGCTGGTGCTGGTGTTCCAGCCGCACCGCTATACGCGTACCCGCGATCTGCTGGATGACTTCGCCAACGTGCTGGCCGGCGTCGATGTGCTGCTGGTGACCGAGGTCTATGCCGCCGGCGAGGCGCCGATCAAGGGCGCCGATGGCCGCGCCATCTGCCGTGCCGTGCGCAGCCGCGGCAAAGTGGAACCGATTTTCGTCAACAAAGCCGAGGACATCGCCGGCGCGCTGCGCAATGTGTTGCGCGGTGGCGATGTCGTCGTGACCATGGGGGCCGGACACATCGGGGTGATCGCGCACGAATTGCCGGCCGCGCTGCGCGGCGGAGGCGGCGCATGAGGCTCCGGTTCGCCGCCGATTTCAACGGTCGCGTGCGCTACGACGAGCCGATGTCGGCCCATACCTCATGGCACGCCGGCGGACCGGCGGATGCGCTGTTCTCGCCGCGCGATGTCGACGACCTGAGCGCGTTCCTGCGCGCCGTGCCGGCCGACGTCAAGCTGTACTGGGTCGGACTGGGCAGCAATCTGCTGGTACGCGAAGGCGGCATCCGCGGTGTCGTGATCGCAACGCCCGGCGCTTTCACCCGCATCGAGCGGCGCTCGCAGACGCGGGTCTACTGCGAAGCCAGTGTACCGTGTGCGCGCATCGCGCGGCTGTGCGTCAAATGGGGGCTGGGGCAGGGCGAATTCTTCAGCGGCATCCCGGGCACGCTCGGTGGCGCGCTGGCGATGAACGCCGGCGCGTTCGGCGATGAGACCTGGCGGCACGTGCTGTCGATCGAAAGCATCGACCGGCGCTGCCAGCGCCGAGTGCGCCAGGCACAGGAGTTTCGCGTCGGCTATCGGCACCTCGACTGGCCGCCAGGCGCGGCCGAGGAATGGTTCCTGTCCGCCGAGCTTGCGTTCGAGGCGCTGGCGGTCAATGCGCCGCACAGTGTGCAGTCGCTGATGCAGCGGCGCCGGGACACGCAGCCGCTCGGACAATGGAGCTGCGGCTCGGTGTTCAAGAATCCGCCGGGCGACCATGCGGCGCGGCTGATCGAGGCCGCGGGTCTCAAGGGCTATCGCATTGGCGACGCGGCAGTGTCGGACAAGCACGCCAATTTCATCGTGAATCTCGGCAACGCCCGGGCGGCTGAACTCGAACAGCTGATCCGGCACGTACAGGCGACGGTACAGCGCACCCACGGCGTCATGCTCGAGCCCGAAGTGCGGATCATCGGCGAGCCCGCGGCGGCAGCCGGCGCGGTGGCTGCCGGCGCCATCGCGCTCGGCGATGCCGGCGGCAGTGCCGGCGCCAATGAAGGCAGGCACTGATGCGGTTGCGGCACGATCTGCGGCATCTCGATCGCGTCAAGGACGCTGCCGACTTCGGTGCGGTGGCGGTGCTGTACGGCGGCGGCTCGAGCGAGCGCGAAGTCTCGCTGCTGAGCGGCAACGCGGTCCTCGCCGCGCTCAAGCGTCGCGGCGTGAACGTGCAGGCATTCGATCCGGCGCAGCGTCCGCTGGCGGATCTGCTGACGCTCAAGATCGAGCGCGTGTGGATCGCGCTGCACGGACCCGGCGGGGAAGACGGCACCGTGCAGGGTGCGCTCGAGTTCCTCGGCGTCCCCTATAGCGGCAGCGGCGTGCTGGGTTCGGCGATCAGCATGGACAAGCTGCGCAGCAAGCGCCTGGCACAGGCGGCCGGCGTGTCGACGCCGGAGTTCGTGGTGTTGCACGCTGCCTCCGATCTCGAGCTGGCGCTCGAGCGGCTGGGTCTGCCGCTGATCGTCAAGCCGGCCTCGCAGGGATCGAGCGTCGGCATGGCGCGGGTCGAGCGCGCCGAGGATCTGCCGCAGGCCTGGAAAGATGCGCTGCGCTTCGAGCCCACCGTGTTCGCGGAACGCTGCATCGCGGGCGGTGAATACACGGTCGCCGTCCTGCAGGGCCAGGCGCTGCCATCGATACGCATCGAGACCCCGCGCAGCTTCTACGACTACGAGGCCAAGTACCTGCGTGACGATACGCGCTACTTCTGTCCCTCCGGCCTGCCCGGGCCGGCCGAGCAGCAGCTGGCGACGCTGGCGCTCGCCAGCCTGGAAGCCTGCGGCGCCGAGGGCTGGGGGCGCGCCGATTTCATGATGGACGCCGGCGGTCGGCCGCTGCTGCTGGAGATCAACACCGTCCCCGGCATGACCGACCACAGCCTGGTGCCGATGGCGGCGCGCAGCGCCGGCATCGATTTCGACGAGCTGGTGTGGCGGGTGCTGGAGACCAGCTTTACGCGCACGCGGATCGACAGCCGATGGGCATGATCAAGCGCAAACGCAACAATCGACGCAGCGCGCCGCGTGCGCGTCGCTTCAGGCTGCCGGCGCTCAACTGGCGGCGCATTGGCCTGTCGCTCGCGGGACTGGCGGTGATCGCACTCGCCTTGCTGGGACTTGCGTTGCTGCTCAATCAGCCGATCCAGCGGGTCATCGTCAGCGGGCGACTGCAGCGCGTCTCGGCACTGGACGTGGAAAAAAT
>DATNNU010000048.1:0-15870 GCA_035601675.1 Steroidobacteraceae bacterium
GATCGGCGGCGGCAGGTTTGATATTCGTGAGGCAACGAAATCATTATTGCGCCGCTACAGCCTCCTAGGCTAGGGCCTGGGCGCTAAATTCAATTAACGCCGACGCTGGCAAACCTGCCTTGCTCGTTGGAGAAGATCAGCGCGACGTGCCAGTTCTGCTGTCGGCCTGCAGTGCTATCGTTGGTCGCCACCGCCCGTTACATGCCGCGGCCGACCGCCTCAATGCGCGCCGAATCGACGCCGCGACTCAGCAGCGCGCGCGACACCGCGTCGGCGCGCCGCTGCGACAGCGCATCGTTGTAGCGGCGGGAACCGTGATTGTCGGTATGGCCTTCGTTCCGTAGTTCTACGCCGCGGCGGCGTCGCGTTCACGCGCTGCCATCAGCACCCGGTCGCCCCGCGTCTGGGCCGGCGCGATCTGCTGATGCGCACGGGTCTTGGCGATCACGGCCTCGCCGATTTCGGCGTGACGGCGAGTCAGGTAGACCAGAGGCACGACGTCGTCGGCGGGTCTGTGGTCCTGCTGCGCCTTGAGCGCGGCCGCGAGTGCATGGCGCGCATCCTGCCGCGGCTTGGCCGCCGTTTGCACGGCCAGTGGATCAATCTTGAGCGCATGAACGACGCTCTGGGCTGTAGGCGCCGGTCCGGCGTCGGACCACTCCTAATCTCGGCTATAATTGAACTTCATTTTCCGGGCGCGCCTGAAAGCGAAAGTGGCGGAATGGTAGACGCGCTGGCCTTAGGAGCCAGTGGGGCAACCCGTGAGAGTTCGAGTCTCTCCTTTCGCACCAGCGGCGCGAACGCCCTGGGATTTCGATAAGGACCGGTCAGTGAACAACGAGTGATGGAAAGCGGCAAGATGCAAGCATCGGTGACGACAACGCAAGGTCTTGAGCGACGACTCGAGGTGGCGGTGCCTGGCGAGCGGGTTGCCGGCGAGGTGGATCAGCGCCTCAAGCGCCTGGCGCGTACCGCGCGCCTGAAAGGATTTCGTCCCGGCAAGGTACCCTACGCCGTCGTGCGGCAGCAGTTCGGCAGCCAGGTGCATGCGCAGACGGTCAGCGACCTGATGCAAAGTACCTTCGCCGAAGCCGTCAGCCAGCACCGGCTGCGCCCGGCCGGCGGCCCGCGCATCGAGCCGATTGCGGTCGAGCCCGGCAGCGAATTGCGCTATGCGGCGATCTTCGAGGTGCTGCCGGATGTCACTCTGAAGCCGCTCGACACGATTGCAGTGCAACGGCCCACCGCCACCGTGACCGACGACGACGTCGCCATCATGATCGAGAGCATGCGCGCGCAGCGTCCAATCTTCACGGTGGTGGAGCGATCGGCGCAGGACGGGGATCGAGTGGCGCTGGATTATGAAGGCCGCATCGACGGCGTCGTGTTTCCTGGCGGCAAGGGCGAAGGCATGCTGGTGACCATCGGCGCACACCGCATACTGACGGAGATCGAGCAGGCGCTGATCGGCATGGCTGCCGGGGACCTCAAGACGATACCGGCGGTATTTCCTGAGGATTATGCCGCCAAGGCGGTGGCCGGCAAGGCGGCGGAATTCGACCTGAAGGTCGTCAAGGTCGAGGAGCGCCACCTGCCGCCCGTGGACGAGGACTTTGCGCGCGCGTTCGGCGTGCCGGATGGCGATCTCGAGCGCCTCAGGAGCGAGGTCAGGGAAAGCATGGAACGCGAACTCGCCGAGGCGATCAGGACGCGCTTGCGCGAGCAGCTGTTCAATGCGCTGTACCGCGACAATCCGCTGGACGTGCCGCACAGCATGCTCGAGGAGCAGATCCGCGAATTGCAGGCACAGATGGCGCGCCGCATGGGGACGCCCGATGCGAAGCAGGTACCGGGGCGTGAGGATTTCGAGGCGAGCGCGCGCAAGCGCGTCGCGCTCGGGCTGCTGCTCAGTGAGATCGTGCGCGCTCAGGGGCTGAAAGTCGATCGCGCGCGCGTGGAGCAGCGGCTCGATGCGCTCACCGCTTCGCATGCGGATCCGCAGGAGGCGCGCCGGCAGTATCTGGCCAGCCGCGAGGCGATGGAGCAGCTCGAGTCCTCGGCGCTCGAGGATCAGGCGCTGGACTGGGCGCTGACCCAGGTCAAGGTGGTGGACCAGTCCTCGACATTTCGCGATCTGACCGGTTTTGGCCAAACGGCCTGAAACAACTTACACTGAACCCCTATGAACGAACGCGGTTTGAATCTGGTTCCAATCGTCGTCGAGCAGACATCGCGCGGCGAGCGCTCATATGACATTTATTCGCGCCTGCTCAAGGAACGGGTGGTGTTTGTCGTCGGCCCGGTGGACGACTACATGGCCAACGTGGTGGTTGCGCAGCTGCTGTTCCTGGAGTCCGAGAACCCGGACAAGGATGTCGCGCTGTACATCAATTCGCCCGGCGGGGTGGTCAGCGCCGGACTGGCGATCTACGACACGATGCAGTTCATAAAGTCGGATGTCAGCACCATCTGCATCGGCCAGGCTGCGAGCATGGGCGCGATATTGTTAACCGGCGGCACCAAGGGCAAGCGTTATGCGCTGCCGCATTCACGCATCATGATCCACCAGCCCCTCGGCGGGTTCCAGGGCCAGGCGGCGGATATGGAAATCCACGCCAAGGAGATGCTGGAGACCCGTGACCGGCTCAACAGGATCCTGGCCCTGCACACCGGCCAGAACGTCGATAAGATCAAGACTGATACCGACCGCGACAATTTTATGGACGGGGCCGATGCCATCGCTTACGGCCTGATCGACGGCATGCTGGAAAAGCGCGTGGTGGTTCCGCCGGCCCCCCTCAAGGCGTGATCCGGCGCTCAAAATCGCGAAATAACAAGGCCTTGCGAGCGACGCAGTTCTTTGCTTCCGCGGTCGGCCCCATGCTATATAGATAGCGGTGGCGGGTGAACCGAAGCGCTGGTTGGCTGACCTGATTGGTCGAGGTGCCGAGAGATGAGTGATGACCCCCGCGGGCGTACCGATGACGGCAAGCTGCTGTATTGCTCGTTCTGCGGCAAGAGCCAGCACGAGGTCCGCAAACTCATCGCCGGGCCGTCGGTATTCGTGTGCGACGAATGCGTCGAGCTGTGCAACGACATCATCCGCGAGGAGCTCGAGGATCGCGCCGACCGCGCACGCGACAAGCTGCCCAAGCCGCATGAGATTCGCAAGGTGCTCGATGAATACGTCATCGGCCAGGACCGCGCCAAGAAGGTACTGTCGGTCGCGGTTTACAATCACTACAAGCGCCTGCAGACCCGCGGCAGCGCACGAGCCAAGGACGAGGTCGAACTCGCCAAGAGCAATATCCTGCTGATCGGGCCGACCGGCTGCGGCAAGACGCTGCTGGCCGAAACGCTCGCGCGGCTGCTGAACGTACCGTTCACGATCGCCGATGCCACCACGCTGACCGAGGCCGGGTATGTCGGTGAGGACGTGGAAAACATCATCCAGAAGCTGCTGCAGAAGTGCGATTACGACGTCGAGAAGGCGCAGACCGGCATCGTCTATATGGATGAGATCGACAAGATCTCGCGCAAGTCAGATAACCCGTCGATCACCCGCGACGTGTCGGGCGAGGGCGTGCAGCAGGCGCTGCTCAAGCTGATCGAGGGCACGATTGCCTCGGTGCCCCCGCAGGGCGGCCGCAAGCACCCGCAGCAGGAGTTCCTGCAGGTCGATACCTCCAACATCCTGTTCATCTGCGGCGGCGCGTTCTCCGGGCTGGAGAAGATCATTCTCAACCGCACCCAGAAGAGCGGTATCGGCTTCACTTCCGATGTTCGCGGTGCCGACTCCAAGCCGCACGGCTTCGATCTGTTCCACGACGTCGAACCGGAGGACCTGATCCGATTCGGCCTGATTCCGGAGTTCGTCGGCCGTCTGCCGGTGGTGGCGACGCTGGATGAGCTCGATGAGCAGGCGCTGATGTCGATCCTGACCGAGCCCAAGAATGCGCTGACCAAGCAGTACCGCAAACTGTTCGAGATGGAAGGTTCCGAGCTCGAATTTCGCGAGGAGGCGCTGCGCGCGGTGGCGCGCAAGGCCATGCTGCGCAAGACCGGGGCGCGCGGGCTGCGCACGATCCTTGAGACGGTGCTGCTCGACACCATGTATGACCTGCCGTCGCTGCGCAATGTGGCGAAGGTGGTGGTGGATGACAGCGTTATCGAGGGCACGACCAAGCCGTACATCGTCCATCGCGCCGATGAGGGCCGGGTTGCGGCCATCGAAGAGCCGAGGAGAGCGGGCGGTTCGCTGCACGGCTGAGCCGCTGTTGGCCGCCGCCGCCTGCGTCGGAAGTGGCACTTGGGCGCAGCCTTGAAATGGGGTTGTCCGCCCCAATTGATTTTTGTCTAGCCCTACAGCCGCACCTATCATCAAGAGGCAACAAGAGCCACCGTGACTGAAGAAACCGCCGTGACCGAAGCTGTCGTACCGTCTGCCGTCCCCGTGCTGCCGCTGCGCGACGTGGTCGTGTATCCGCACATGGTGATACCGCTGTTCGTGGGGCGCGAGAAGTCGATTCATGCGCTTGACGCCGCCATGCGCGCCGACAAGCGCATCATGCTGGTGGCGCAGAAGCAGGCCGATGTCGACGATCCGAAGCTCGACGACCTGCACCGTTTTGGTACGGTGGCGACCATCCTGCAGATGCTCAAGCTGCCGGACGGCACGGTCAAAGTGCTGGTCGAGGGCGTGGATCGGGCCCGCATCGAGCAGCTGCACACCGGTGAGTTCTATTCGGCCTCGATCGCGATTGAGGTGGATGCGGATCAGTACGATGAGCGCGAGATGGACGTGCTGGTGCGCTCGGTGGTCTCGCAGTTCGAGCAGTACGTCAAGCTCAACAAGAAAGTGCCGCCCGAGGTGCTTACCGCGCTCGCCGGCATCGAGCAACCCGGACGCCTGGCCGATACAGTAGCGGCCCACATGTCACTCAAGCTGGCCGAGAAGCAGAAAGTGCTCGAGATCCTCGATGTGCGCAAGCGACTCGAGCACATCCTGGTGGCGATCGAGGGCGAGATGGACGTGCTGCAGATCGAGAAGCGCATCCGCGGCCGCGTCAAGGCGCAGATGGAGAAGAGCCAGCGCGAGTATTACCTCAACGAGCAGATGAAGGCGATTCAGAAAGAGCTCGGCGAGATGGAAGACGGCACCAACGAGATTGCCGAGCTCGAGCAGAAGGTGGTCAAGGCCGGCATGTCCAAGGAGGCGCGCGACAAGGCCACCGCCGAGATCAACAAGCTCAAGATGATGTCGCCGATGTCGGCCGAGGCGACCGTGGTGCGCAACTACGTCGACTGGCTGATCAAGGTGCCGTGGAAGAAGCGCACGCGGCTGCACAAGAACATCGCCAACGCGCAGACGGTGCTCGACGAAGACCACTATGGCCTCGACAAGGTCAAGGAACGCATCGTCGAGTATCTGGCGGTGCTGCAGCGGGTAGAGAAGATCAAGGGCCCGATCCTGTGCCTGGTGGGTCCGCCGGGCGTCGGCAAGACCTCCCTCGGCCAGAGCATGGCGCGCGCGACCAATCGCAAGTTCGTGCGCATGTCGCTGGGCGGCGTGCGCGATGAGGCCGAGATCCGCGGCCATCGCCGCACCTATATCGGCTCCATGCCCGGCAAGATCGTGCAGAACATGGCCAAGACGGGCGTGCACAACCCATTGTTCCTGCTGGACGAAGTCGACAAGATGGCGATGGACTTCCGCGGCGATCCGTCATCTGCGCTGCTCGAGGTGCTCGACCCGGAGCAGAACGCCACCTTCAACGACCACTATCTCGAGGTCGATTTCGATCTGTCCGAGGTGATGTTCGTGTGCACGGCGAATTCGCTCAACATTCCTCCGCCGCTGCTCGATCGCATGGAAGTGATCAGGCTGCCGGGCTATACCGAGGACGAGAAGCGCAATATCGCGCGCCGCTACCTGGTGCCCAAGCAGATCAAGCAGAACGGGCTGAAGGACCGTGAGCTCAAGATCTCCGATGGCGCCGTGCTCGACATCGTGCGCTACTACACGCGCGAGGCCGGCGTACGCAATCTCGAGCGCGAGCTGGCGAAGATCAGCCGCAAGGCGGTCAAGCAGCTGCTGCTCGACAAGGCCGGCAAGGAGCACGGCACCATAGCGGTGACGCCGCGCAGTCTGGACAAGTATCTGGGCGTGCGCCGCTTCCGGTACGGCAAGGCCGAGGAGATGGACCGCGTGGGCCAGGTCACGGGACTGGCCTGGACCGAAGTCGGCGGCGAACTGCTGACGATCGAAGCCGCCGTGGTGCCGGGCAAGGGCAAGCTGCTGCATACCGGCCAGCTTGGCGAAGTGATGCAGGAGTCGATCCAGGCCGCGATGTCGGTGGTGCGCAGCCGCGCGGCCGTGCTCGGCCTCGACGTCGACTTCTACCAGAAGCATGACGTGCATCTGCACATGCCGGAGGGCGCAACGCCGAAGGACGGCCCCAGCGCAGGCATCGGCATGTGCACGGCGCTGGTGTCGGCGCTGACACGTATTCCGGTGCGTTCGGATGTGGCCATGACCGGGGAGATCACGCTGCGCGGCGAGGTGCTGCCGATCGGCGGCTTGAAGGAAAAACTGTTGGCGGCGCAGCGCGGCGGTATCGACCTGGTGCTGATTCCGGAGGAGAACCAGAAAGACCTGGTCGAGATTCCGGAAAACATCAAGGGCAAGCTGGAGATCAAGACCGTGCGCTGGATCGATGAGGTGCTGCAGGTGGCGCTGACGCGCCAGCCCACACCACGACCGGAGACGGCGGAAGAGGCCGACCCGGTTGCGGCGACATCGACCAAGACGGTGCGGCGCGGCAAGCGCAGTCATAAGCAGGTGCAGGCGCACTGATCCTGCCGCCGCGGCGGGTGCTTAGCTCAGCTGGTAGAGCGTCGCCTTTACACGGCGAATGTCGCAGGTTCGATCCCTGCAGCACCCACCAATTCAGCTCGCTGTTCGCGGCTCGCTCACGCAGTCAGAGAATGACGGCATCGCGCTGCGGTGTCGGCCTATAGACGCCGGACTGTCAGCCGAACTAAACATATAAAAGTCTTTCCATCCGTGCATTTCAAAGTGAGTGGGGAAATCAACGTCGCAGACTGTCGGCGAGGGGTAACCCAAGTGTTCGGTGTCGTTTGGAGACGCACTCAACCCTGCAATGTTCGCTCAATGCTGGAGCGCTCAAGGCTTTCGCGTCACCGATCCCCAAATGCTGTGCGAGACGGTCGCAAAAACGTTAGCCACGCCCGCCCCGGTCGTGGTAGACGGTATGGTTGAGCCGACGGAAATATCAGCGATGCCCGACATCAAACTTGACCAAGTGTGGAAATTCCGCATTGGAAAAGTACGCGAGCACATCGAGCAATGAATCTCTCCCGTGTGTTGGCAATTGCTCTATGGGTACTGCTGAGCGCATGCGCGCCTGCTTCGCACGTACTGGTGGGCGTCGCGCGAGCGCCCATTCCGGTCGAACAAGTGGTCATCTATGCGCAAGCGCCGGCTAACTCCCAGGACGTGGCGATTCTTGATGCCTCGAGCAGCAGTGCGTTTTCGCCCGGCGGCCAGCGTGTCATGGACAAGGTCATACAGCGCCTGAAAGTTCAGGCGGCACAGCTGGGAGCGAACGGGGTGGTGTTGCAGGGCTTTTCGGATGCTGTAACAGGGTCGCTGGGTACCGGATTGGGATCCGAATCGTATTCGCGCAACTCCTCGGTCGGCGTAGGAGCCGGCGGCTCGCTGGGTATATTCAGAAAAACCGGAAAGGGAATGGCGATCTACGTGCCGCCCCCGGATCGGTAAGTGCTCATCGGGTAGACGGCATTTCCAGCGAGCATGAAAAAATGATTGCCAGGCCAAGTTGCAGGCCGCCGTAGATCACGAGGTACTGTGGGCGGCCGCCGTTGGACCGCCGCCATTGGCCTGATCTTCAGCTGCTCCGGCGCCTTCCCGGCAATCGGCAATACGGTGCCGGCAATGCTCAGTTCGGCCTCGAGGCTGCTGAGTTTCGTGCTGCCGGCCTGGTGGCGGGCGCAGCTGCGCGGCTTCGAGCTCCGCGACGTCTGGTACCTGTCGGTGTTTTCGGTCGCGCTGCAGGCTATCCTGAGCCTGCTGATGCTTCGGCGGCAGTTCCGGCGGCGTCTCGTGTGAGCGTCGAGTGAGCATGTCCGGCGGACTGCGTCTGGCGAGTGCCGCGGCTAGCGTTTATAATTACTGTTTACGTCGCGACCTGACCCTCTAGATCGAAAAGTAGTCCAAGACCATGATTTTCCAGTTCCAAGCCCTGTCCTGGGCACGTCTTCCAAATCCTTGAGCATCACACGGAGCGGTAGTTCAGCTGGTTAGAATACCGGCCTGTCACGCCGGGGGTCGCGGGTTCGAGTCCCGTCCGCTCCGCCATCTACTCACATGCTGCAAAATCTTGGCGACAAGCTGAAAGGTCGGCGCTCGATGGCCATAGCGGTCATCGGGCCGCTGGCCGTGATATTCGCGCTCTGGGGCGCTTACGGCGTCGTCAGCATGAGCTTCGGCGCCCCTGACTATGGCCTGAAGGTCAACGACGAGCGCATCAGCATCGACACGCTCAACCGCGCCTGGCAGCAACGCCAGGCGCAATACCAGCAGTCGCTCAACGGCGCCGAGATGACCGACGCGCAAAAGACCATGCTGCAACAGCAGCTGATCGATGAGTACGTGCGCCAGACGCTGCTGCGCCAGCGAGCCCAGCAGGCCGGTTACCGTGCCACCGACACGCAGGTGATTGAGGCCGTGAGAAGCGAACCTGCCTTTCAGCTCGACGGCAAGTACGATCCGCGCGTGGCCAGGAATATGCTGGCGCAGATCGGCCTTACCGAGGACCGTTATTTTGCCGAGCGACGTGAGGCGCTTCAGATCGGCCAGTTGAGCGAAGCCATAGAGCTGTCGGATTTTCTGACACCCGCCGAGCTGGATCGCATCTACGCGCTGGAGAATGAACAGCGCGAGCTGCGCTACGCGCTGTTGACCGCCGATCACTTTCAGGCCGCGGTCAAGATCGACGATGCCAAGATCAAATCCTGGTATGAGAGCCACCCGAACGACTACATGAGTCCCGAGTCGGTGCGGCTGCAGTACGCCGAGCTGCGGCTGGACTCGATCGCCTCGCAGCTCACGGTCACGCCGGAGGACCTGCGAGCCTACTATGACAAGAATCAGAGTCGTTACGGCGAGATCGAAAAGCGCCACGCGCACCACATCCTGATTGCGCTGCCGGCGGGCGCGGACGCGAAGGCGGATGGCGCCGCCTTGGCGAAGGCACAGGAGGTGGTGGCGCAGCTCAAGGCGGGCAAGGACTTCAGCGAGCTGTCGAAGAAGTACTCGGCCGATCCGGGCTCGGCGACGCGGGGCGGGGATCTGGGATGGGCCGATAAGGCCACTTACGTCGCCTCGTTTGCCGATGCGCTGTTCAGCATGCAGCCTGGCCAGATCAGCGATCCAGTCAAGACGCAGTACGGCTACCACATCATCAGGCTGGACGACATCAGGCCGGCGCACGTGCGCAGCTTCGATGAAGCGCACGCCCAGATCGAGTCCGAATACCGGCGCGATCAGGCTGCAGAGATCTTCGGCGACCGCCAGGAGCAACTGCAGCAGAAGCTCGAGAGCGGCGCCAGCGGCGATCTGGACGCGCTCGCCAGACCGTTCGGTCTGCAGACCGGGGAAATCAAGGATTTCACGCGCTCGAGCGGCGGCCCGCCGCTCGGCGGCAAGCAGGATCTGCTGCGTGCCGTGTTCAACGACGACGTCATCGCGAGCGGCAAGATCGCAGGTCCAGTGGCGCTGGCGGATGATCATCTGGTGGTGTTCAAGGTGCTCGAACACCGTGCGCCTGCGCCGCAGCCGATTGCGAGCGTACGCGAGGAAATCATCGCTGCGATCCGCAAGAGCGAGAGCACGGCGGCCGCCAAGGCGGCGGCCGACGATGCGCTCAACCGGCTCGAGGCAGGCGCAGGGTGGGATGAGGTGGCGAAGAGCCTGGGCGTCAAAGTGAGCGCCGCGGCCTTCAGCGGCCGCAGCGATCCACAGCTGCCGGCGCAGGTGCGCCAGGCAGCGTTTGCCGCCCCACGTCCGGCCGGCAAGCCGGTCTATCGCGCGCTGGCGTTGGACAATGGCGGCGCCGCGCTGCTGGCGATCACGGCCATCAAGGCCGGCACGGCGGGCGCCAATCCTCAAAACGATGAGCAGCTGATCTCTCAATACATGCGGCGCGATCGCGAAGGCGACATGCGCGCCTACCTGCTCGAGCTGCAGCGCCGTGCGACGGTCAAGACCAATCCGACCATATTTCAATAACGGGCCGCAGGCCATGGATCAGGGAGAACGTATCTTGCGAGGCTTTGCACGACTTCCAACCGCCGGTTCCATGCTCGCGCTCGGCGCGCTGGCATTCATGCATTCGGCCGCGCGAGCCGACGTCACGACGCACGAAAGCATGTCGCTCGACGCCGCCGGGATCGTCAAGATTCACGGCACTACGGTAGAGCGCACCAGCGCCGACAGACAGCGCAAGGACAGCGAGTTTCATTGCGAGGGCTTCATGTCGCTGCTGTGTGGCAACACCAAGACCGGCGACATCATCCGCATCGACCGCGCGCTGGAATGGCAGCTGAGGCCGGACAAGAAGAGCTACCTTGAGACGCCGTTTCCGACAGCGGAGGAGCGCGCGGCAGCGCAGAAGAAGATCCAGGAGACGCTCGACAAGATGAAGCAATGTCCGCAGCAGCCGCCGCAGCAAGCCTCGCCGGCCGCCGCGGACACCTCGAAGTGCGATCTGAGTCCGCCAAAGATCGAGGTCAAGCAGAGCGATGAGCATGCGAGCCTCGCCGGGCACGACACCCGCAAGAGCAGCGTCAGCCTGCTGCAGACCTGCACCGACAAGCAAACCGGGGACGTGTGCGAGATGGTCTACGGCTTCGAAGTCTGGCTGACCGGCGACGAGATCGCGGGTGTCGCTGATCGGCTCGCCTTTCAGCGCGCCTACATGAAAAAGCTCGGGCTCGACGAAAACAATGCGGCGGTGAAAGGCGCGGCCCAGCAGTTCCTGGCGCAGTACGCGGGCACGATGAAGACGCTGTCGGCCAAGGCCAGCGATCTCAAGGGTTATCCGCTACGCACCACATTCAGGTTTTCGATCGGCGGCGCGCATTGCGGCAAGGTCAAGCAATCCTCCAGCCAGAACGTCGACAGCTCTCAGGGCAGCGGCGACCTGGAAGGCCTCGCCGCCAAGGCCGGCAGCAAGCTGCTCGGGGGACTGCTCTCAAAGAAGAGTTCCAGCAGCACGCCGGATCCGAACCAGCCGCCCGCCGCGGCGCCGGGCGCCGCGCCGAGCACGCAGCTCATCGCGTTTACGGTCGAGACCACCGCGATCGACACTGCAGCCATTGCCGCCGAGCAGTTTGAATTGCCTTCCGGCTGGACGCCGGAAAAGCCGAAGACGGGGAGAAGCGAGGAATTCACCTGCCCGACCCACGGCAAGTGAGCGCGCAGCGCTAGTCTTCGCTGTCGCCCAAGCTCATGCCCACGGTGCTGAAGCCGCTATCGACGTGAAGGATCTCGCCGGTGATGCCGGCAGCCATGTCGGAGCACAGGAACGCCGCCGCGTTGCCGACATCCTCGGTGGTGACGTTACGGCGCAGCGGCGCGATCTGTGCCACGTGGGCGAGCATCTTGCGAAAGCCGCCGATCCCGGCGGCCGCCAGGGTCTTGATCGGACCGGCGGAAATCCCGTTGACCCGGATGTTCTGCGGACCCAGATCGGCCGCGAGGAAGCGCACGTTGGCCTCGAGGCTCGCTTTGGCCAGGCCCATGACGTTGTAGCTAGGGATCGAGCGTACCGCACCCAGGTACGACAGGGTCAGCATGGCGCCGGCGCGGCCGCTCATCAGTGCGGCGGCGCCGCGCGCCAGCGCGGTGAAGCTGTAGCTCGAGACGTCGTGCGCGATGCGAAAGGCTTCGCGCGAAGTGTTGGCGGTGAAGCTGCCCGCGAGCGCCTCGCGCGGCGCGAAGGCGACCGCATGGACCAGGATATCGATCTGGCGCCACTCGCGAGCCAGCAGCGCGAAAGCGGCGTCGATCTGCTCATCGAGCTGTACGTCGATCGGCATCAGCAGCTTCGAGCCGATGGAAGCCGCCAGCGGCTCGACGCGTAGCCTGAACGTGTCGTTGGCGTATGAGAAGGCCAGTTCCGCGCCCTGGGCGTGCATGGCCTGGGCGATGCCCCAGGCGATCGAGCGATCGGTGGCGACGCCCACGATGAGCGCGCGCTTGCCGGCAAGTATCCCCATGCTGGATCCCTTTGCGAGTTATTGGACGTCCTGTATAGGCTATCGAAACTCAGGGCGCATTTTTTGTCATTAAAAATGCACCCAGGGTTTCGATAGCCTCGTTAGGACGTGCCATGGCGCACGCAAATGCCCGCCTGGGAAACGTGCGGCGCGGCTAGCTCGAGCTCCGGGTCTTGACGAACGCGACCAGCGTCTGGCCCGGCTTGAGGTTGCGTTCGCCCGACATGCCGTTCCAGCCCATGAGTTCGTTGACCGTTACCTGCAGCAGCCGCGCGATGCCGTAGAGCGTGTCGCCGCGGCGCACGATATACGTCATGCGTCGGCCGCCGTCGGATGAAGCCTGCGCGCTGATGCCGGAGCTGGATTTGCCGGCGCTGGGGGAGGCATCGGCCACCAGGGAACTCGAGCCGCCGAAGCGCAGTTTCTGTCCGGCGTGCAGGTGGTCGCCGGCTTTGATGCCATTGGCCTGCGCCAGCGTCTGCGTGTCGATGCCGAGGCGCTGCGCCAGCGCAAACAGCGTATCGCCGCGGCGCACGACGTGAATGTGCGGTCGGCGACCACCGCGGCGCATGCGTCCCGGGGAGTCGAACTGCATCGCGGCGCGCATCGCCTTTTCGGGCAGCTGAATGTTGAGCGAGGGCACGCGCAGCACGGCGTCGATCACCGGCAGGTCGTTGGCGTCCAGATCGTTGAGCACGCGGATCACGTCGGGCTTGGTGGCGTAGCGGCGCGCGATGGTCGCGATGGTGTCGCCGCGACGCACCGTGTAGTGATCGACGCGCATGCGCTGCTCGGGCGTGAGATGAAGGATGGTGTCCTGCAGGCCCTCGGCGGCGTCGGACGGTACCAGCAGGCGGTAGGGGCCGGTCGGATCGGTGGCCCAGCGATGGAAGGCGGGGTTGAGCTCGTACAGATCCTCGACGCTGACGCCGGCGACGTCGGCCACGACCTTCAGATCGATCTGGCCGCCGGTCGATATGGCGACGAAATAGGGTTCATTGGGTATCCGGCTGAACTCGAGCCCATAGCGCTCCGGGTTGGCAACCAGGCGGCGCATGGCGAGCAGTTCAGGCACGTAGCCGCGGGTTTCGGTCGGTAGTTTCAGGTGCCAGAAGTCGGTCGGCTTGCCGAGGCGCAGGTTGCGCTGGATGGCGCGGCTGACCGTCATCTCGCCGCAGTTGTAGGCGGCGATCGCCAGCAGCCAGTCGCCATCGAATTCCTGGTGCAGCGCCTGCAGGTAATCCAGTGCCGCGCGCGTCGCCTCGATCGGATCGCGGCGGCCGTCGTACCACCAGTCCTGCTTGAGGCCAAAACGGCGCCCGGTGTCCGAGATGAACTGCCACAGGCCCGCCGCACGGGCGCGCGAGTAGGCGTAGGGCTCGAAGGCGCTCTCGATGACGGGCAGCAGCGCCAGCTCGACCGGCATTTTGCGCTGCTCGAGCTGGCCGACGATGTAATACAGCCACAGGCCCGCGCGGCCCCAGGTGCGCTCGAGGAAATCCGGGTGATTGGCAAACCAGTTCAGCTGGCTGGCGACCGCCGGCTGATCGACGTCGTCGAGCTTGAAGCCGCCGCGCAGGCGCGCGAACAGTTCCGGCTGCTTGATGACAACCAGGCTGTCGGCCGGAGGCCCGGGCAGGCCTTCCGAATCGGTGGTAATGCCGCTGTCCAGCGCATCCGCCGTCGCGAGCCGGTCGGGAGCCGGGGCGGTGGGGCCGACGTCGATGACGACCGGTACGCTTGAAGGTTCAGCGGCGCTTGACGGTGCCTGGGTTTCGATCGGGGCGGGCGCAGGGATCGTGACCGGCGCCGTGACCTGCGGGGCGCGTGCAGGCTGATGGGCGCAACCCGCCAGCAGGATGAGCGGGAGCAGCAGCATTTGAGGAGACTTGCGGATCAGCTGTGCGCGATTCAACGACTTCTTCTCGCCCTAATAGAGGGTCTTTGGAACGTGATACGTTATGCACAAAGCCTACACGGCGCGCGCACTGTATTTAACAGGTAAGTTCACAAAATTGCTAGTGTTTTTCCAGTATCTGGTCACAGTCCACGCATCCGCATGTTATGACGGATTCTGATCCCGTATTGCACCAATGGCAGCGCGGGCAGCTCGGCCGCGCATTAATCCAAGCTGAGGCACAGCTGCTTGCCACGACCTTCGATGATGTGTTTGGCCTTGAGCTGCTGCAACTGGGTACCTGGGGGGCCGGGCGCGAGCTGCTGGCGCCCTCGCGCATCCGCCGCCAGAGCGTGATTGCGGAATCGGCTGAGGCCAGCGCCCGTGGCGACCTGGTGGCTCGTCTGGCGCACCTGCCCATCAACAATGCGTCGGTCGATGCCGTACTGCTGCCGCATACGCTCGAGCTGACGGCCGATCCCCACGCGGTGCTGCGCGAGGCCGACCGGGTGCTGGTCGCCGAGGGGCAGCTGATCGTGCTGGGCTTCCGGCCGGTAAGCCTGTGGGGGCTGCGGGCGGCCGCCTCGCCGGCGGGGTTCCCCCCGGGTCTGCGCCGCACGCTGTCGGCCTCGCGGGTGCGCGATTGGCTGGGACTGCTGAGCTACGAAATCGTCAGTGTGCGGCCCTATCTGTACCGATTGCCGCGCGACCCTGGCGGCAGTATCGAGTCGGCGATACCGAGCATTTTGTACCGCGGCTGGTTCTATCCCTGGCCGTCGGCCGCCTACGTGATCAAGGCGCGCAAGCGCGTCTATACGCTGACGCCGATCCGGCCGCGGCTGCGCGAGCGCCGCCCGGTGTTCGACGGCCTGGCGGAGCCAAGTGCGTGAGCGGCGTGATCGACATCTATACCGACGGCGCCTGCCGGGGCAATCCGGGACCCGGCGGTTGGGCCGCGGTGCTGTGCGCGGGCGGCCGCGAGAAGGAGATTTCCGGTGCGCAGCTTCACACCACCAATAACCGCATGGAGCTGCAGGCGGTGATCGAGGCGCTGCAGGCGCTGAAGCGGCCGCTCGAGGTGCGCCTCTACACCGACTCGCAGTACGTGCGCCGCGGCATTCTCGAGTGGCTGCCGCAGTGGAAGGCGCGCGGCTGGAAAACCGCCGACAAGAAGCCGGTCAAGAACCTGGACCTGTGGCAGCAGCTGGAGACGGCGGCCGCGCGCCACCGCATCGAGTGGCACTGGGTGCCGGGGCACGCTGGCATCGTGGGTAACGAGCGCTGCGATGTACTGGCCAATGCCGCGATCGATGGCCTGCTTGCGCTAGACTTGCGCGTAAACTGACCGCTCTACCCGACGCCATGCGACAGATCGTCCTCGATACCGAAACCACCGGGCTGGAAGCCGAGCGCGGCCACCGCATCATCGAAATCGGTTGTGTCGAGCTGGTCAATCGGCGGCCCAGCGGCCGGCATTTCCATCGCTACCTGAACCCGGAGCGCGACATCGATGAAGGTGCGCGCGCAGTGCATGGCATCACCCGCGAGCAGCTGCTGCAGGCGCCGAAGTTTGCCGACATCGCCGGGGAGCTGTTCAGCTTCCTTACCGGCAGCGAGCTGATCATCCACAATGCGCCCTTCGACCTCGC